>JALRHB010000262.1 GCA_023253245.1 Polynucleobacter sp.
GAAAAAGGTCATGAAATCGTTGAATCAAGCAGCCTTGTTCCTGCTAATGACCCTACCTTGCTCTTTACCAATGCGGGCATGAATCAATTTAAGGACGTTTTTCTCGGCCTTGAAAAAAGAAATTACGTTAGAGCTGCGACAAGTCAAAAATGTGTTAGAGCTGGAGGCAAACATAATGACCTTGAAAATGTTGGTTACACTGCGAGGCATCATACATTTTTTGAAATGCTTGGAAACTTTAGTTTTGGGGATTACTTTAAAAAAGAGGCTATTCACTATGCCTGGGAATTATTAACTGAAGTTTATAAAATACCAAAAGAAAAATTACTCGTTACTGTTTATGCTGATGATGATGAGGCTTTTTCAATTTGGGAAAAAGATATTGGACTTCCTGAAACAAAAATTATTCGTATTGGAGACAATAAGGGCAAAAAATATGCCTCTGATAATTTTTGGATGATGGGTGATACGGGTCCATGTGGTCCATGCAGTGAGATCTTTTATGATCATGGCAAAGATATTCCAGGAGGTCCTCCAGGGTCAAAAAATGAGGATGGAGATCGATTCATTGAAATTTGGAATCTTGTATTTATGCAATTTAACCAAGATGAAAACGGGGTTATGCATAGCCTTCCAAAACCATCAGTTGATACCGGGATGGGTTTAGAGAGAATATCTGCTGTCTTGCAAGATGTTCACTCAAACTATGAGATTGATTTATTTCAAAAACTAATAAAAGAAGCAGCAAAACTATGTCAAGTTGATGATCTAACGAACCCATCATTAAAAGTTTTATCTGACCATATTAGGGCAGTTACTTTTTTA
>JALRHB010000263.1 GCA_023253245.1 Polynucleobacter sp.
AGTCTGAGTTTCTCAAGCGCATCATGGTGCAATTGGCTTAATATGAAAGAAAAGACAAGAGGGTTTTCTAACTATCTTTCGTTAAAAAAGTCATCGCTGACATTTTGGCCTTCTAGGAAAAATTGATCCCAATTATTTTTGAAGTTGGTAATCACAAGCTCTCGCCCTCGAATTTTTACCCATACTGTTGATGATGCGCATGAAAAATGAGCTTCTTTAGGCAATTGGACTAACTGCTCCTCACCACTGCTAATTAGATTTGCAATAAATAATGGCATGAGCCCCCCTTTTTTTCTAGTATTTTCCACTATGTGGGTAATTCAAAAGCGGTGCTTGAAATATCTGTTTAAGATAGCGTTATGACTTTCACCCTCGATCTCTTGCTTATCCCGCTTGCTTATCTGATTGGATCCATCTCTTTTGCTGTAGTGGTGAGTAAGTGCATGCGCTTGCCAGACCCTCATTCTTATGGCTCAGGCAATCCTGGCGCTACCAATGTTTTACGCACGGGTAACAAATTAGCGGCTGTGTTGACTTTGATTGGGGATGCCCTCAAAGGGTATTTTGCAGTGATGCTTGCCCGTATTTTGCTTGGTGATGAATCTCTCACCTCTACACTAAATTCTTGGTTATTGTGTGGAGTAGTGTTAGCCGTGTTCTTAGGTCACCTCTTTCCGATATTTCATGGTTTTAAGGGTGGTAAGGGTGTAGCCACAGCATGCGGCATTTTATTTGGGATCAATTGGATATTAGGCTTGGCTACCTTAAGTACCTGGATTATTGTGGCAACCTTTATGCGCTATTCTTCCTTG
>JALRHB010000264.1 GCA_023253245.1 Polynucleobacter sp.
CGCAATACCGAAGGCCAAAGCCACTGTACCGGCAGCGAAACCAGGCGGATTCAGGCCCAAATATCCGGCAACGAAGACCGCCACCGCCATGGAGACCTTACCGGCCAGCAATTCGCTTTTCTCACTGATCTCAGGGTTGAAAACGCCTTTGATCAAGTCATGCGAAACCGCAGATGAGATCGCCATCAACAAGCCAGCGGCCGTTGACAACGCTGCAGCCAAACCACCAGCAGCAACCAACGCAATCACCCAGTTGGGTAACAACGCAATCTCGGGGTTCGCCAACACGATAATGTCGGCGTTCACGCTGAGCTCGTTGCCTTTCCAGCCAGCTGCGTCAGTCTTGGCTTTGACAGCCTCGTTCTTGGTTGCGTCGTTGTAGTACTGGATACGACCGTCACCGTTCTTGTCGTCAAACTTCAACAAGCCAGTTACTTCCCAGCGCTTCATCCAATCAGGACGCTCGTCGTACTTGATGCTGTTCTCGGCAGCGAACAAGTCGCCACCACCCTTGACCGCGGTGTTGACCGTGGCGTGCAGGTTCAACTTGGCCATCGCGCCAACCGCAGGTGCGGTCGTGTACAGAATCGCGATGAAAACCAAAGCCCAGCCCGCAGAGGCACGTGCGTCAGACACCTTTGGAACGGTGAAGAAGCGAACGATCACGTGGGGCAAACCAGCCGTACCAATCATCAGTGACACGGTGTATGAGAACATGTTCAGCATGTCACCGCGACTGCTGGTGGTGTATTGCGGGAAACCCAACTCCGTCACGACTTGGTCCAACTTGGCCAACAAAGCGCC
>JALRHB010000265.1 GCA_023253245.1 Polynucleobacter sp.
GCACTGATCGCACTCGCCTATGGCACGCTCACGCACGCGGCCCTGATCGACGACTTCTCCGTCAAGTACATTGCGGGACAGTCCAACACCCTGCTCCCGGTGCCTTACAAAATCGCCAGTGTCTGGGGTGGACACGAGGGGTCGCTGTTGCTTTGGGTCCTCATGTTGTCTGGCTGGACCGTGGCCGTTGCGGTCTTCTCGCAGCGCCTACCGCTGCCCATGGTGGCCCGAGTGATCGCTGTTTTGGGGTTGATATCGGCTGGCTTCTTGCTATTTATTCTGATCACCTCAA
The DNA here is from genome assembly GCA_023253245.1 of Polynucleobacter sp. Taxonomy (GTDB): domain Bacteria; phylum Pseudomonadota; class Gammaproteobacteria; order Burkholderiales; family Burkholderiaceae; genus Polynucleobacter. The sequence goes on from JALRHB010000265.1 coordinate 293, forward strand.
GCCCTTTTGAACGACTGATACCGGCCCCTGCCGATGGGCGTGACCTCAATCCCCTGCTGCAAGATCCCGGCTTGGTGATCCACCCGCCAATGCTTTACATGGGCTACGTTGGGTTCTCAGTGGCTTTTGCGTTTGCGGTGGCGGCACTGTTATCGGGCCGCATGGATGCGGCTTGGGCCCGCTGGTCTCGGCCATGGACGGTGGTGGCGTGGATGTTCATGACGACCGGCATTGCATTGGGCTCGTGGTGGGCGTATTACGAATTGGGATGGGGCGGCTGGTGGTTTTGGGACCCCGTTGAAAACGCATCCCTCATGCCTTGGCTGTTTGGTACCGCCCTCATCCATGCCTTGATGGTCACGGACAAGCGCGGGGGCTTCAAAGCATGGTCGATTCTGTTGGCCATTGGCGCCTTCTCGTTGTGCCTGCTGGGTACTTTCTTGGTTCGCTCTGGCGTCCTAACATCCGTCCATGCCTTTGCGAACGATCCCGAACGCGGTATCTT
>JALRHB010000266.1:0-547 GCA_023253245.1 Polynucleobacter sp.
AATATTTTTTTCTGATAATGCTGGATTACCTATATTTCCAATAAGTCTTGAGTCTCTTTTTTGATCGATTAGAGCATCATGTAAAATTTTAGCAGTTGTAGATTTACCGTTAGTTCCAGTAATCGTAATACTTTCATTGTTATAAAATGAAAACAAAACATCAAGGTCGGTATGAATTTTTTTAAAATTTTTCTTTAAAAATTTTGATAATTTACAATTTGAGATATCAATTCCAGGACTAATAATAATTCTATCAAAATTTATTTTTTGAATTTGCTCTAGTTTAATTATTTTTTTTTTAAGTTTTAATTTAATTTTTTGATTGTCATCAAACAAATATACATCAGACTTGTTTTTTAAAAACTTATAAGATGAAATACCACTCTTTCCTAAACCATAAATTAATATTTTTTTTCTTAAAAAAATATTATTAAATATTTTCATTATCTTAATTTTAAGGTAGCTAAACCAATCATTGCTAGGATGATAGAGATAATCCAAAACCTAATTACAACTGTAGACTCTGGCCATCCCTTTTTCTCAAAAT
>JALRHB010000266.1:557-788 GCA_023253245.1 Polynucleobacter sp.
CTTTTTCCAGTAAGTTTAAAAGAAATCACCTGAACCATTACCGAAACTGCCTCTAGTACAAAAAGTCCACCAGTAATAGCTAAAACTATTTCATGCTTTGTGATAATTCCTACTGCACCTAAAGATCCTCCAAGAGATAATGAACCTGTATCACCCATAAAAATTTTAGCAGGTGGAGCATTGAACCACAAGAAACCTAAACAAGAGCCAATAATTGCCCCACAAAAAATT
>JALRHB010000267.1 GCA_023253245.1 Polynucleobacter sp.
GTTGAGCTAATTCGTGAGAATCCTGACGGCAGTGCGGACTACCAATTCAACCTACCGAAAGAGGCTTTGGATGCGCTGACTAGGCTTGGTATTCTCACCGCAATACAAGCGGGGGTTGATGATGCTAAACGCCTTAACCCAGAGGAACCAGTTAACACATCAGAGGAACGTGTCGAATTTTCTGATGAAATTAAACGTATCGCTGAGGAAGCGGGGTTTGTTACTTGGAACGGTGAGCGTTGGAACATTGACGACAACGTAGTTGACTGGGCTAACCCTTATGACAAGGAGTTGGTGAAGTTCTACCACCTAGCTACTGACTTGGCATATAAACGAGCCATGAGGGATGCTGTTGGCTTGTTAAAGACTCAACATGAGTTGGTTAAAGGGCGGCACAACTACTACCGTCATGCGGCTAACCTTATTCATTTGGAGTTCTTGGAGGAAGATGATGATTGAAATACACTGGACGGCTCTTTTTGCCTTGATAGTCGTAGCGCACATCTTTGGTTACCTAAAAGGAAGAATCAAATGAGTGAAAACAACACAGTATCTATGCACGAGTTTCTCTGTATGAAGCAGACAGCGGAAAGCTACATGGAACTAATGGATGCCCACGCCAAAGAGCTAGACCGTGCAATGGAGTTGCTACGCCGTGCTGAGGTTGAGATGCGCTATGCAGGGTGGACTAAGTATGAGTCAGATAATTCAGCACGTAATTGGGTGTATGAGCAGATCGTGAGGTTTTTAAAATGACCGACAAGATTAGCGGCG
>JALRHB010000268.1 GCA_023253245.1 Polynucleobacter sp.
AATTAAAAAGATCCGGAAGCAGGTCTCCTGAGATGATTATTGATCTATCATTCATTGCAGATCAGATGCGATCAATCAAATCTGAAGATGAAATCAACATCATGAAATTATCTGGAGATATTGCATCGAAAGCACACATAAGGGCAATGAAAAAAACAAAGCCTGGTAAGTATGAGTATCAAATTGAAGCTGAGCTTTTGTATGAGTTTATGCAAAACGGCGCCCTAGATCCTGCCTATCAATCAATTGTGGCCTCAGGTAAGAATGCTTGTATTTTGCATTACATTAAGAATGATCAGAAATTATCAGACAAAGATTTACTATTGATTGATGCTGGCTGCGAATTAGATGGTTATGCATCTGACATTACAAGGACTTTTCCTATTTCTGGTAAATTTTCATCTTCCCAAAAAGATGTTTATGAATTGGTCTTATCTGCTCAGTTAAAAGCAATAGATCAAGTAAGGCCAGGAAATTTATTTACAGATCCTCATGATGCCGCTACTAACGAGTTGATTAGAGGCCTTATTGATCTTGGCTTATGTCAAGGGTCTTTTGACGAGGTTAGGGACAAACAATTATACAAAGAATTTTTTATGCATCGAACCAGTCATTGGTTAGGACTAGATGTACATGATGCTGGAGAGTATACCAATCCAGATTCGACCCCGATCAAATTAACTAAAAATAATGTTTTGACGATTGAGCCTGGCTTATATATTTGGCCCAATGAAAATGTACCCAAAGATTTTTGGAAT
>JALRHB010000269.1 GCA_023253245.1 Polynucleobacter sp.
CCGGCAAAAGGAGCTGGTACTAATGGAAAAGATCTGGGTGCCTATCCTGTTTATGCTAAAACGGCGGTCGGTTATGTTGCGCCACAGTCTTCCACCGGAAATGTAACTGTTGGTTTTGGTTCAGCCATTTCTCCTGCAGGATCTGTTAGTCTTTTTGCCCAAAGAGGACAAACACATTCATTAACCCTTACTTTGAGTAAAGCAGCGACAAGCGCTGTTAGTGTTGATCTTGTCCCTGTAGCCGGTGACGCAGTAGAAGGAGTAGATTATACAGTTGTAGGTAGTAAGACGGTTAGCTTTGCGGCAGGAGAGTCTAGTAAAACAGTTCAATTAAACATCATTGGAACATCTCAGTACGAGCAAATAATTGCCTTTCGTCTGGCAAATGCTGTAAATGCCAGTATCGGAGCAATGAACCTACATGTAGTGAGGTTAGGAAGAACAGTTTACGCTGGTAATGATCAATTGTTAACATTGGCCGAAGGATCATCTACAAAAAGTGTACAGCTTAGTGGTGCAATTTATGGTGTTACAGCTAGTTCTTATAAATGGCTAGAGGGTACACAATTACTTGCTAACGGGTTGTCGGCTACAGTAGATTTACCTGTAGGTAAACATAAAATCACATTGGAAGTAACTACACCTAATGGTGTGTTTTCTGATTATATTTTGGTAACGATTGTTAAAAATGCTAATATCTGGTTAGAAGCAGAGTCTGGAATTGTGGGTTCGGACTGGAATATTATTTCAACAGAT
>JALRHB010000026.1 GCA_023253245.1 Polynucleobacter sp.
GGAATATTTTGCAGATTTGGATCGCTAGATGCTAAGCGCCCCGTCACTGCAGTTGCTTGAGAAAAACTAGTATGTACTCGACCTGTTTTAGGGTCTGCCATACGAGGTAACTTCTCAATATATGTTGACATCAATTTAGCGAGACTACGGTAATCCAAGATGCGGGCAGGCAATGGGTAGTCCTCTGCAAGCTTTTGTAATACCTCTTCATCAGTTGAAGGTGCGCCTGAAGGCGTTTTCTTAATCACAGGAAGCTCTAATTGACCAAACAAAATTTCTGCAATCTGCTTTGGTGACTGAATATTAAATGGCTGTCCAGCCAATTGATGAATTTCACCCTCTAGAGCGAGTAAGCGTTTTCCGACCTCTTGACCTTGAACGGAAAGTAGCGCGGAATCAATACGAATGCCATTGCGCTCCATGATGCCAAGCACGCGCATGGCTGGCATCTCAATCTGCTCATAAACATAAAGTAAACCAGGGCTTGCTTGGATTTGAGGCCAAAGTGCTAAGTGCAAACGCAAGGTAATATCCGCATCCTCTGCAGCGTAATTAGTAGCTGTTTGCAGATCTACTTGATCAAAGCCAATTTGATGAACACCTTTGCCGCAGACCTCTTCATAACGAATCGTCTTCATTCCTAAGTGACGCTCTGCTAGGTTATCCATATTGTGTGGCATGTGGGACTCAAGCACATAAGACTCGAGCAAAGTATCAAACTGCACGCCTTGGACAGCAATACCGTAGTTTGCGAAGATATGGATGTCGTACTTGAGGTTTTGCCCTACCTTGAGACGCTCCTTACTCTCTAACCAAGGCTTTAATTTACCCAATACCAAATCGCGACTCAGTTGAGTATCGCCATTGCGATGAGCCACCGGAATATAACAAGCTTCACCTGGCGTAACTGATAATGAAATCCCAACAAGCTGCGCAGCAAGTGCGTCTAAGCTAGTCGTTTCCGTATCAAGCGCTGTTAATGTTGCCTGATTGATTTTTTCAATCCAACGATCTAAAGCAGCCTCATCAACAACACATTCATATTGCTTAGTGATGGAGGCTTGCAAGTCTACAGTCCCTTGGGATAGAGCAGCAGTCGCCGAGATTACATTTAAACCAAAGTCTCCAGCCGAACCTTCGGTACTTGATGCACCCAATTGCTTTTCTACATCGCGCAGCCAGGTTTTAAATGCATAGCGCTCAAATAATTCTCGCAGTAGTGGGGCATCCTCAGCCTTGGCATGTAAATCATCTAAGCCTGGTAGATGGGGCGACAAATCACAATCCGTTTTAACGGTGATGAGTTGTCGCGCTTGCGGCAACCACTCCAAACTATTTCGCAAGTTTTCTCCAACAACACCTTTAACTTGGCTGGCATTTGCCATCAAGTTATCAAGATCGCCAAATTCAGCCAACCATTTAGCAGCAGTTTTGGGCCCAGCCTTCGGAACACCAGGAACGTTATCAACCGCATCTCCGATAATCGACAAATAATCCACAATACGCTGTGGAGGAACTCCAAACTTGGCAATTACCCCTTCGATATCCAGCTTTTCATCAGTCATCGTATTAATGAGGGTGACAGACGAATTGACTAATTGCGCTAAATCCTTATCGCCAGTTGAAATAATGGTCTCCCAGCCAGCTTGGGTGGCCTGACAGGCTAAGGTAGCAATCACGTCATCTGCCTCTACCCCGGAAACCATCAGGACTGGCCAGCCAAGAGCTTTAACCATCTTGTGAATCGGCTCAATCTGCCTAACCAAGTCCTCAGGCATTGGCGATCGGTGAGCCTTGTATTCGGGGTACATCTCTTCTCGAAAAGTCTTCCCTTTAGCATCAAAAACACAGGCAATATGGTCAGCTGCTATCTCAGACCTTGCTCTGCGCATCATATTAACCATGCCATAAATGGCCCCAGTGGGTTCCCCAGCCCCATTTCTGAGGTCTGGCATGGCATGAAAGGCGCGATATAGGTAGCTAGAGCCGTCTACCAACAAGAGTCTATGTTTAGTCATACCGCAATCGTACAATCTAGTTGCTAACTACCCATAGATTAGGTTTCAAATGTCCCTGAAAATGGGTCTAAAAAGGTGAAAAATGATACATGCACTCTCTAATTTATTACACTCAATCATGAGCCATGCCCTTGTTCTTACAAGCTTTTTCCTAGCTTTTGCCGCCATAGGGATTGGCACGGTTCAGGCACAAGGCAGCAGCCAGGCATTAAGCCCCTCTGAATTACAACAAATCAATAATCAACCGCTTTCACCTCCAGTGAGTGCTTCACAAAGTACAAATACGCCTGAAGCTCGTAAACCTAGTTTTGTGCACAAAGAGGCAACTGGCACTGAAATCACTGAATACAAAGATGCGAATGCGCCAACACAAGTGGATGTGAAAACACGCTACACCAGTTACGAAATGGCTCCACCAGCTACTGTGATGCCAGGTGTTCCCAAAGAAACTGAGCTCATTAGCGTTCCTAGTATTAGCATTCCCTTCTAATACAGATCAGTCATTGATTCAGTTTTTTCTTAAGTAACCATGGCTGTCTTTACACCGATTGAACTTGGCGATATCTCAGACTGGATTGCACAGGATTTTGAGATTGGTCAAGCCGTCTCCATCAAAGGAATTCATGGTGGCATTGAAAACTCTAACTTCTTTCTCGATACTGAAAAAGAGGGCAGAAAGCAGGCGTATGTCTTAACCATTTTCGAAAGATTATCTGCGGAACAGCTACCCTTCTATTTAGAGTTAATGCGCCATTTGGCAAACAAAGAAATTCCAGTTCCAAAGCCTCTTGAAAACAAAAAAGGTGAAATTTTGTTTTCACTCAAAGGCAAGCCCGCGGCCATTGTAAGTAAGCTGCCTGGTCTATCTAGATTAGATCCCCAAGCAAACCATTGCGCTCTTGTTGGTGAGATGTTGGCCAAGATGCATCTGGCAAGCGTCGACTTTAAACATCAACAAGAAAATCTTCGCAGCCTATCTTGGTGGCAAAAAACAATTCCACAAGTCTTACCGCACCTCAACAGCGATCAAGCTCAATTACTCACAAGTGAGCTCATTACCCAAGAAAAATTTTTCTCTTCAGCAGACTATGCTGACTTGCCGCAAGGGGCAAGCCATTGCGATCTCTTTCGCGATAATGTCTTGTTTGATCCACAAAGTGAAAGTGATAGTACAAAAGATCGGTTGGGCGGCTTCTTTGACTTCTATTTTGCTGGCACTGATAAATGGTTATTTGATTTAGCTGTCACTGCCAACGATTGGTGTCTTGCAAAAAACAAGCAAGATCTAGATCCTGATCGCTTAAATGCCTTAATGCAAGCCTATCAAAATGTTCGACCACTAACAGAGGCAGAACAAAGAAGTTGGCCACTAATGCTACGTGCAGCAGCATTGCGGTTTTGGATCTCACGTTTATGGGACTATTACCTCCCAAGAGATGCGCAAATGCTCACTCCACACGATCCCCGTCATTTTGAAAATATTCTTTTAAGTCGTAAGGCATTATGAAACTCAATACCGTTGCCTCTAAAGAGGGCTACACCTGGATTCGTCAAGGCATTTGGCTATTTAAACAAAATCCCTTGGGATTTTTGATGCTGGTCTTTTTATACGTCTTTGCGGCGCAGTTGGCTGTCATCATTCCTGTAATTGGAGTATTTGCCGTACTCTTGCTAACACCCACACTCTCGGTTGGCTTTATGACTGCTTGTCGGCAAGCAATTCAAAAAGAACGCATCCGTCCAATGGTGTATTTAATAGCCTTGCAGGGGACCCCCATCGTGCGCAAGCGCATACTTCAATTAGGCATAGTCTATGCTGCAATGATTCTGTCCTTAAGTTTTATTCTAAGCATGCTGGTAGATTTTGACGTAATTCTGCCATTGCTGACTGGCGATAAACCTATCACACCAGAAGTCATCAACCAGCTCTATCTCATCTTGTTTTATGGTTGCCTACTCTATGTGCCCGTTGCGATGTTGATGTGGTTCTCACCAGTATTGGTAGCTTGGGCAAATATGCCAGTAGGTCAGGCGCTATTCTCTAGCGCTGTGGCATGCTGGGCCAACAAGGGTGCATTTATATTCTATGTCGCCATTTGGGGTGGCATTCTAGCCGCCATCCCATTAAGCATTGGCTCCATCCTAGATGCCCTCAATTTAGGCCAGGTCGCCTCTTTTATCATCGCTCCGCTATCCATGGCTGCACTTACTGTGATGCACTGCTCTTTCTTTGCTACCTGGAAAGGATGTTTTGCTGAAAAGGAGTCGGCAACCTTAATTGCTTAGCGCATCAATCAATCGCGGCTAACTTTGCAATACTGAGCTGCAACCACTTCACACCATGACGTTTGAAGTTCACCTGTGCACGGGCATCTGTATCTTGCCCCTCTAGGCCAGTGATACGTCCTTCACCAAATTTAGTATGAAAAACATTTTGTCCAATGGTGAATGGATAGTTTCCTCTTGGGGGTGAGGCCATTCTAGTAACAGCTGTAGACGCAGAACCAACACGACCAATTTGTTTAGCGGGTCTTTGACGATCACCGCCAGAATCAAAGAAATCACTTGTTTCAGTATCGCGATGCCGGGTATAACCATCTTGCCAAATTGATCCTGTACGACCAGTATTGCCGTAACTTCCAGAGTTACCCCAACGCGCATCTTTAGCTTTTGGAGTTAGCCATTTCAAGGAATCAGATGGCAATTCTTCCAGAAAGCGAGATGGCATGTTGTAACGCACCTGACCGTGCAACATTCTCGATTGCGTGTGCGACAGATACAAACGCTCTTTAGCGCGTGTAATCGCCACATACATTAGGCGCCGCTCTTCCTCCAGGCCATTTTGTTCGTTCACACTATTTTCGTGAGGAAATAAACCTTCCTCTAAACCAGTGATGAATACGGCAGTAAATTCTAAGCCCTTTGCTGAATGCACTGTCATTAACTGCACAGCATCTTGGCCAGCTTGTGCTTGATTGTCACCCGCCTCTAATGAAGCGTGAGATAAGAAAGCCGCCAAAGGAGAAACCTCTAAAACTCCTGGTGCATTCTCGGCTGGCAACATGGCTGCAATTGCGTCTTGACCGTAACCCTCTTCCGCGATGAAAGCAGTGGCTGCGTTAATTAATTCCTGCAAGTTTTCAACGCGATCTTGACCTTCACGCTCAGAGAGGTAGTGTTGAATGAGGCCACTATGCTGAATTACAAACTCCACAGTTTCTGGCAAGGTGTTGTGACGAGTCGCTTCACGCATATGATCAACCAAACGTACAAACCCGCCTAAAGCAGCCCCTGCTTTTCCATCTAGTGTAGAGGCAGCTAAATACAATGAGCTATTCTGTGCCCGAGCAGCATCTTGCACAGCCTCAATCGATCGAGCACCTATGCCACGGGTTGGGAAGTTAACTACCCGTGAGAATGAAGTGTCGTCATTTGGATTCTCTAGCAGTCGTAAATAAGCCAATGCATGCTTAATCTCAGCTCGCTCAAAGAAGCGTAATCCACCATACACACGGTATGGGATCCCCGCTGAAAATAAGGCATGCTCAATAATGCGAGACTGAGCATTGCTACGATAAAGTAAAGCGATTTCTGTACGTTTAACACCACTGTTAACCAGGGCTTTAATTTCATCGACCAACCAAGCCGCCTCGGCGTGATCACTTGGAGCATCATAAATTCGAACTGGCTCACCATGACCAGCATCAGTTCGTAAGTTTTTACCTAAACGATCCGAGTTATTAGAAATTAAGAAATTAGCGGCATCCAAGATATGGCCATGCGAGCGATAGTTTTGCTCCAGCTTGACCATCATTGGCTTGTATTGCTTCTCGTAGAGACGCATATTCTCAACATCAGCGCCGCGGAATGCATAGATACTTTGGTCATCATCACCTACTGCAAAGACCGCGCTACTGCCCATACCACTGACATTTACACGACTAGCATCGTGGCCAGAAAGTAACTTGAGCCACGCATATTGCAGGGCATTGGTATCCTGAAACTCATCAATCAAAATATGACGAAAACGCTCTTGGTAATGTGCACGAATCGCTTCGTTATGTTTGAGCAACTCATAACTACGCAATAAGAGCTCCGCAAAATCAACCACGCCCTCACGCTGGCATTGCTCATCGTAGGCCTCATAAAGCTGAGCCATCTTGGCCTGAAAATCATCCCCAAGAGACAGTTCGCGTGCCCGTTGGCCTCGCTCTTTGGCGTGCGCAATAAAGTACTGCAAGTGCTTAGGAGGATATTTCTCATCATCAACCTTTAGACCCTTTAATAGGCGCTTGATGGCTGATAACTGATCTTGGGTATCTAAAATTTGAAAGGTCGAGGGTAGCCCCGCTTCTTTATGATGCGCACGCAACAAACGGTTACATAAGCCATGAAAGGTGCCAATCCACATACCCCGGGTGTTGATGGGTAACATGGCACTTAAACGTAACATCATCTCTTTAGCCGCTTTATTGGTAAAAGTGACTGCTAAGACTCCAATAGGCGAAACTTGGCCCGTCTGAATAAGCCAGGCAATTCGAGTGGTGAGAACGCGGGTCTTGCCGCTCCCAGCGCCCGCCAAGATCAGGGCTGACTGAGCCTGGCCATTTTCGTTCACTGGCGGGAGGGTCACTGCCTCGCGTTGTTCTGGATTGAGGTTTGCGAGCAAGTCTGAGTACATCACCCCAATTATAATTTGCCTCTTATGCCAAATGCCTCAAATACCCCTAATTCATTAAACCCCTCAATGGCCGGTTCTGCTGATGATCTTGCCAAATCCTATGAACCCGCCCCGATAGAAGCCTACTGGGGGCCGGAGTGGGAGCGCCGCGGTATTGCCAAAGCCACTCTTGACGAGAACAAAGGGGACTTCTCCATTCAGCTACCACCCCCAAATGTGACAGGCACTTTACATATGGGGCATGCGTTTAATCAAACCATCATGGATGGTTTGGTACGACACGCACGCATGCTTGGAAAGAATGCTTTGTGGGTACCCGGCACTGATCATGCTGGTATTGCTACTCAAATCGTTGTTGAGCGTCAACTTGATGCACAAAAAGTATCGCGTCATGACTTAGGTCGCGAGAAATTTCTTGAAAAGGTCTGGGAGTGGAAAGAAACATCGGGCAACACCATCACACGTCAGATTCGTCGCCTTGGCGCCTCGATTGATTGGGATAAAGAGTATTTCACGATGGACAGCAAGATGTCCCAGGACTGATCTATCGCGGCAAACGCTTGGTCAACTGGGATCCAGTCCTAGGGACTGCTGTATCCGATCTAGAGGTAGTCAGCGAAGAAGAGGATGGCTTCATGTGGCACATCCGCTATCTACTAGCAGATGGGTCTGGACATCTGACTGTTGCCACCACTCGCCCGGAAACCTTATTGGGCGACGTAGCGGTCATGGTCAACCCTGAAGATGAGCGTTACAAACATCTCATCGGCAAAACTGTCAACTTACCACTATGCAATCGGAAAATACCGATCATTGCTGATGACTATGTTGATCTTGCTTTTGGCACAGGTGTTGTCAAAGTAACCCCAGCGCATGACTTTAATGACTATGCCGTGGGTCAACGCCATCAACTCCCCCTCATCAATATCCTCACGCTAGATGCGAAGATTAATGAAAATGCTCCGCTCGCATATCAGGGTTTAGAGCGTTTTGCGGCACGAAAACAAATCGTGGCCGATTTAGAAGCTGCAGGCTTACTCGAAAAAGTTCAGCCCCATAAACTAATGGTGCCACGCGGTGATCGAACACAAACCATTATTGAGCCTATGCTCACTGATCAATGGTTTGTAGCCATGTCTAAACCGAGCCCAGATAACCAATACCAACCAGGCTCTTCAATTGCCGGCGCTGCATTAGATGCGGTTACTAAGGGCGACATTAAGTTAGTTCCAGAAAACTGGATTAGCACCTACACCCAGTGGCTAGAGAATATTCAAGATTGGTGTATCTCTCGCCAACTCTGGTGGGGTCATCAAATTCCAGCTTGGTATAGCGATGATGGTCAAATCTTTGTAGCGCGTTCTGAAGAAGAGGCTCGTGCCAAAGCAGCTACTGCTGGCTACAAAGGCAGCCTTAAGCGCGATCCAGATGTACTCGATACCTGGTTTAGCTCTGCACTAGTGCCATTTAGCTCCTTAGGATGGCCAGAGAAAACCCCGGCACTCAAACACTTTTTACCCTCGTCTGTTTTGGTCACTGGCTTTGACATCATCTTTTTCTGGGTTGCCCGCATGGTGATGATGACTTGTCACTTTACTGGTAAGGTGCCCTTTAATACCGTTTATGTTCATGGCCTGGTGCGCGATGCCGAAGGTCAAAAAATGAGTAAATCCAAAGGAAATACTTTGGATCCAATTGACCTCATTGATGGCATTCAAATCGAGGAGTTAATTGCCAAACGCACTACTGGGTTAATGAATCCCAAGCAAGCTGAAAGCATCGCCAAGAAAACCAAGAAAGAGTTTCCGGATGGTATTCCAGCATTTGGTACAGATGCTCTACGCTTCACCTTTGCTTCCCTCGCATCACTAGGACGCAACATTAACTTTGATCAAAAACGCTGTGAGGGTTATCGCAACTTTTGCAATAAGCTGTGGAATGCCACACGCTTTGTACTCATGAATTGCCCTGGAAGCGATCAAGATAACGGCTTTGCTCCTTGTGATAATCAATGCGGTCCAGATGGCTATCTCGATTTTTCCCCTGCAGATAGATGGATTGTTTCTCTGCTACAAAGAACAGAAGCTGATGTTGCCCGAGGATTTGAAAACTATCGTTTTGACAATATCGCCAGCAGTATTTATCAGTTTGTATGGGATGAGTACTGTGATTGGTATTTAGAATTAGCTAAAGTTCAATTACAAACCGGCACCCCCGCTCAGCAGCGCGCCACCCGAAGAACGCTCCTCCGAGTTTTGGAGACTATCTTGCGTATGGCTCATCCATTAATCCCGTTCATTACTGAAACCCTTTGGCAGACTGTTGGCCCCAAGATTGGCAAAGAATTAGCAAAGCAAGAGAAACAAACAATTGCACTGCAACCCTATCCAATCGCCCAACTAGAAAAGATTGATGAACAAAGTGAAGCTTGGGTTAACCAAATCAAAGCGATTGTGGACGCTTGCCGTAACCTGCGTGGCGAAATGCAAGTTTCACCCGCACTTAAGGTGCCTTTATGGATTAGTGGGCCACAAGATTTCCTAAAAGAAGCTAGCCCATACCTCACCGCATTGGGCAAACTGTCTGAAGTAAAGATCTATGGCGACGAGTCCGCCTTAGAGAAAGATGCTCCAGGCGCCCCAATGGCACTAGTGGGAAATATGAAGCTATTACTGAAGATTGAGGTCGATGTTGTGGCAGAAAAAATCCGCTTAGGTAAGGAAATTGAACGCCTGGCCAACGAGATTCGTAAAGCTCGCAGTAAATTAGATAACGAAAGCTTTGTAGCGCGAGCGCCGGAAGAAGTTGTCGCCCAAGAAAAACAACGTCTTGCAGGGTTTGAGCAAAATTATGAGAAGCTTGTTGCACAATTAGAGCGTCTGAAGTAAAGCAGCAATTCACTGATCGGGATTTTTTATGCCATTAAGCACTAAAGCCGTCACCAAAGCCGTTTTTCCAGTTGCAGGCTTAGGTACCCGTTTCTTGCCAGCTACCAAGGCAAGCCCCAAAGAGATGCTCAATGTGGTTGATAAGCCGCTAATTCAGTATGCGGTTGAAGAAGCAATTGCTGCGGGCATCACAGAAATGATTTTTGTTACCGGCCGAAGCAAGCGTGCCATTGAAGATCATTTTGATAAGGCTTATGAATTAGAAGCTGAGCTTGAGGCAAAAAACAAACAAGCACTACTAGAAATTGTCCGCAGTGTAAAACCGAGCCATGTAGACTGTGTGTATGTACGCCAACCTGAAGCCTTAGGCTTAGGTCATGCAGTGCTTTGCGCAGAGAAATTGGTTCGTGATGAACCATTCGCAATTATCTTGGCTGATGATTTACTTGATGGTCAGCCTCCCATTCTTAAACAAATGCTTAAAGTGTTTGATGAGCAAAATGGTTCGGTTCTTGCAGTCGAAAAAATTGATCCTGCCAAGAGTAGCTCCTATGGAGTTGTTGATGGCACAGAAGTGATGAAAGGTATCTACCGCTTAAATGGGATTGTGGAGAAACCACAACCTAAAGATGCGCCATCTAACTTAGCGGTTGTGGGTCGTTATGTATTGTCATCAGATATTTTTAAACACATTCGGAATCTCAAACCTGGCGCTGGCGGTGAAATTCAACTAACGGATGCAATCGCTTCCCTACTCAAAGAAGAGCCTGTTTTTGCCTATGAGTATGATGGCGTGCGCTATGACTGCGGTAGCAAACTCGGCTATCTCAAAGCATCAGTGGAGTTTGCCTTACGTCACCCCGAGGTCAGCACTGAATTTACCGCCTACCTCAAGAGCCGCTCTTTAACTTGAGATTCTTTATTTTCTCTTAATAAAGAAAACCAAAACATCACCTTCGGTGCCGCTTGATAGAAGCTCGTTTCCAGTCTGTTTTGCAAACATCGGAAAATCGTGCGCAGCACCTGAATCAGTTGCCTTGACCTTAAGCACTTCGCCTGATTGCATTGTGGCTAAGGCCTTCTTAGTGCGCAATATTGGCAGAGGGCAATTCATGCCAATGGCATCAACTTCAAGATTAAACTCTGGAGCATCACTCATTTTGAGGCTACCCAATCTTTAACACCGTCCAAGGCTATGCCTAACTTACTGGGCTCAGTGCCGCCCGCCATTGCCATCTCGGGCTTGCCGCCACCTTTACCGCCAACCTGTTGTGCAACAAAGTTCACGAGATCACCAGCTTTGATTTTTGCAATACAGTCTGCAGTAACGCCTGCAATCAAACTGACCTTATCACCTTGAACTGAAGCCAGAACAATGGCAGCTGTTTTCAGCTTGGCCTTAAGCGCATCCATAGTCTCGCGCAGAACTTGGGCATCAGCACCATCTATTCGAGCAACCAAAACCTTTATGCCATTGATATCAACAGCCTGGTTTGCCAACTCATCACCTTGACTTGCTGCCAACTTAGAGTTGACCTTCTCTAACTCACGCTCAGCCTGACGCAAACTTTCCTGTAATTGGGCAACCCGGTTAACCAAGTCGCCAGGATGGGTTTTCAGAATCGTTGCCGCTTCATTTATTTTGTCTTCTAGTTCTTGTAAAAAATGAAGAGCATTTTTACCTGTCACAGCCTCAACGCGACGGATACCTGCTGCCACGCCACCCTCAGAAACAATTTTTAAGCTTCCGATATCACCAGTACGAGCAACGTGAGTGCCACCACATAACTCTTTGGAGCTTCCGATTTCTAGAACGCGAACCTCTTCACCATACTTCTCGCCAAAAAGCATCATGGCACCAGTTTTTTGCGCATCCTCTAAAGACATGACTTTTCCAGAGGTGGCTGTGTTAGCCAATATCTCGGCATTAACTATGTCTTCAATCCGACGAATTTGCGCAGCTGTAATTGGCGCGTTATGAGTAAAGTCAAAGCGGGTCTTGCTAGCATCAACTAAAGAACCTTTTTGCTGTACATGGTCGCCTAACACTTCACGCAATGCCTTGTGCAAGATATGTGTTGCACTGTGGTTGCGCATAGTTTCCGTTCTTTGCTGCACGTCCACCAAGGCATTGATGGCATCTCCCACCCTTAGCTCACCTTCAAGTACCTCTCCTTGATGACCAAATACATCGGCTTGAATCTTAAAAGTATCCGCAACTGCAAAACGCACTGACTCATTACGCAGCTCACCTTGATCACCCACTTGACCACCAGACTCGGCATAAAAGGGGGTGTTATCCAAAACGATTACTGCCGCATCTCCAGCCTTGATAGATTGAACTGCAGAGCCATCAATATATAAAGCTGTTACTTTGGCACCCTCATGCTTCAGGGTGTCATAACCATGAAACTGTGTTGGCTTACCAGAGTATTCAAGTCCCTGCGCGACCTTAAACTTACCTGCCGCCCTAGCTTGATCACGCTGTTTTTGCATGGCCAATTCAAATCCTGCGGCGTCAACTGTGACATTGCGCTCACGGCAAACGTCTGCGGTCAGATCCAATGGAAAGCCAAAGGTGTCGTGCAAACGGAAAGCGGTCTCTCCATCGACAATCTTGGCGCCACCTGCAAGCGCTCCTTCTAGAATTTCCATGCCATTAGCAATCGTCTGAAAGAATCGCTCTTCTTCCTGCTTAATCACTTCAGCAACTTTGTCTTGAGCTGCGCTAAGCTCAGGATAAGCCTCACCCATTTCTTTCACAAGGGCGGGCACAAGTTGGTAAAAGAATGGTCTACGAGCTCCTAATTTATAGCCATGACGTATTGCCCTTCGTGCAATACGTCGCAAGACATAACCGCGCCCCGCATTACCAGGAATCACCCCATCGACCACAATAAAACTACAAGCACGAATATGGTCGGCAATCACCTTAAGGGAAGGACTACCCAAATCACAGCTATTACCACCGGCTTCATCTACCGCATCTTTTGCGGCCTTTAGCAAGTTAACAAAAAGATCGATTTCGTAATTTGAGTGAACGTGTTGCAATACTGCAGCAATGCGCTCTAATCCCATACCTGTGTCAACACTCGGCTTAGGTAAAGGATGCATATTTCCCGCTTCATCACGGTTAAATTGCATAAACACGTTATTCCAAATTTCGATGTAGCGATCGCCGTCCTCTTCGGAGCTTCCAGGAGGGCCGCCAGGAACATGTGGGCCATGATCGTAGAAAATCTCGGTACAGGGTCCGCAAGGGCCGGTATCACCCATCATCCAAAAATTGTCAGAGGCATAACGTGCGCCCTTGTTATCACCAATGCGAATAATGCGATCGGTAGGGATACCAATTTGCTTATTCCAAATCTCGTAAGCCTCATCATCTTCGGCATAAACGGTCACCAGCAATTT
>JALRHB010000270.1 GCA_023253245.1 Polynucleobacter sp.
AATTATTAATTTATGAGCCTGAATTAATTCAAATAGATTTGAATAGTTATATTTAAACTCTTCAAACTCTTCAAACTCATTAAGTGAACTATCTAAATGATTTAAAAAATGATGCCATCGATTTTTGACGTTACTAAGAAGACTTAACGCCTGGTCTTTTTTTATCTTAATTAGCTCATTATCCTGATCATCTTTTTTAATCTTGCCAAAATCGTGATTGAAATAATCATTAAGCTTGTCAATGACCTTTAATTTGTTGGATATGGATAATTCAATATTGATACGATCAATACCGTTTGAATAATCTCCCAACTTATCTAGAGGAATTACAACGTCTTCATTAATCTTAAAAGCATTGGTATGTCTTGCTATAGCCGCTGTTCTAGCCCTATCCAACCAAAAACGTTTTCGTGATTCTTCAGAGACAGCAATAAAACCCTCCCCGTCCTTGGCATTAGCAATCTGTACCACCTTTGATGCTGCCTGACCAACAAGAGTTTCATCATCACTCGCGATATCCGCAATGAGAATCATTTTAGGTCTAGCTGTCCTAGCTGCTTTAGTGGTATAGCCAACCGCTTTAATATAGCGCTCATCTAGATGTTCTAATCCAGCCAAAAGCACATCATTCGATTGATCTAAAAAATCTTTTATTTCAACAATGGCAGGCACTGCATGAGAAACATTACCAAAAAATTCTAAACAAATTGTACGAACATGCTTGGGCATCTTGTGAAGAATAAATGTTGC
>JALRHB010000271.1 GCA_023253245.1 Polynucleobacter sp.
CCTCTTTTTTATTTAAAATGTTTTATTTATATTTGTACCATGACAAACGAAGAATTACAAAGACTTAAAGATAATATTTCAGAATACGGAGAAGATGAAGGATATGAGCGAACTTTTGAAAATGAAGGACAGGGTTACCATAGTTTCCCCTTTTACCCGATGTCTTGTTTTGGAAAACGAGGGTCGTAAGGTAGTTAAATCATACCAAGTATATAAGACTTGGATAATCGGTTGAAATATAAATAAGAGTATTTATATTTGACTTATCGGGATGTGGCGCAGTTGGTAGCGCACCTGCTTTGGGAGCAGGGGGTCACAGGTTCGAGTCCTGTTATCCCGACTTAAGAAAGGGTTCTTTGACATAAACAATTTTAAAATTAGAAAACATGGAATTATTTTATTTCGCAGGGGGTATTCTTTTGTC
This sequence comes from Polynucleobacter sp., assembly GCA_023253245.1. GTDB lineage: Bacteria > Pseudomonadota > Gammaproteobacteria > Burkholderiales > Burkholderiaceae > Polynucleobacter. Next base: position 425 of record JALRHB010000271.1, read on the forward strand.
AGGTCTTATAGGTCTGGTTGTGTGGGTATCTTCAAACAAAAAGGAAATCACAAAAATTAAAGAAGAAGACAGTGAACTTCTTGAATATCTAAAAGTTTTACAGAATGAAGTAAAAGATTTAGAATTGAAAGTTCATAAATACGTTGATAATATCTACAGAGACACTGAAGATAAATTCAACAATTTTGATAGAGGATTGGATAGTAGATTAGATAAAATGGAAAACCGTCTCCAAAAGATGAATGAAGACGGTTGTAAACCAGTTGATAAACTTAAACACCAAATTAATGGTTAAATAGTTTTAGAACCCTTTCTTATTTTATAAC
>JALRHB010000272.1 GCA_023253245.1 Polynucleobacter sp.
ATACAGACTGTGGACAACACAGGAACTTGCGATGGCAATGCCCCTACCAGAAGGTATCCAGGCTCGCAACGCGGCAGCAGCCCAAGGCTTCCCTTTGGATGTGTGTGCCGAGTGGCGAAGGCAGCAGACTGTAAATCTGTGACATAAGAAACAACGTAGGTTCGACTCCTACCGCATCCACCATAAGCGAGTAGTCTGTATACGGCATCCCCAAGGCCTTAGCTGCTTCCCCGCAGGGAGTAGCTGATGAGCGCAAGGTTCTTTGCCAATGTCTAGCAACATAAAAGCGGATAGTGCTAGATCCAGACTACTCACTTATGGGCTTGTGGTGAAATTGGCAGACACGCTAGATTTAGGTTCTAGTTCTTCGGAGTGACGGTTCGAGTCCGTCCAGGCCCACCATATAATATCTCAGTAGCTCAACTGGCAGAGCGTTGGTCTCCAAAACCAAAGGTTGTAGGTTCGAAGCCTACCTGGGATGCCAGAACTGTCCCGCCACACCTGTTGCTGCGTTCCCTAGCAGTTAGCGGTGCAAAGTCGGCGCAGTAGTCCGTAAGTGGCTACTGGTAAAATACACGCAGTAGTAGCGCGCTGCGGTACGGATTTCTAGCTTGAGGGCCGTCGCTCAATAACAACAGACAATATGACTCCAGTGTAGGGGCTGGGGCCATATTGAAGTACATTGCCACTTCAGGCTGTATGTGTCCGGACACTTGGTCTTTTTTTGTAGTGTACTTCAATATG
>JALRHB010000273.1 GCA_023253245.1 Polynucleobacter sp.
CCGATACGAATACCTGTGGCAGATTTGGTAAGTATCGTCAAGTTTGAGTTTGCTTCCAAATTACCATCAAAGATAAACGCGGTCGCTGTGTTCATGAATTGAAGAACATTTGTCGTAATATTTCCATTCGTGGCAATTTCTTCCAAATTACTGGCTATGTTGGACAAGAAACGACCATCACCATAGTAATACAAGGCACTGACATTACCACGAACAGTCAAAACTGCATCGATGTTCTTAACATTTGCAATATTGGAACCCAATTCACTCACAAACAAATTGGAACCAATGTCCAAAGTGTGAATGGGGAAAAGATTTCCAATACCAACATTTGAATGTTCTGTGATGTAGAATGTGTTGTTTTCAATCACTTCATAGTTGGACGTATACATCAAAGCATACGAATTTTCATGAGCACTTCGGATTGGTCGGACATAGAAAGCGTTGCTTTGCAATGTCTCGAGATTACTGTTGCTCGAATTCAATGCGATGGTGTGTGCATTGGGCAAATTAATATTAGAACCAATGGCAATTGAATACTCTCCTTGATTATCAGTTGCAGCATACGAACCTATAGCGATGGCATTCTTTCCTTGGGCAACAGCACCTGCATTGGAACCAATAGCGATGATGTCTGTATTTGGATAAATATCACCATATCCGTTACCGATACGAATACCTGTGGCAGATTTGGTAAGTATCGTCAAGTTTGAGTTTGCTTCCAAATTACCATCAAAGATAAA
>JALRHB010000274.1 GCA_023253245.1 Polynucleobacter sp.
ACGCTTTGAAGACTTTCTGAGTGAGCCTGCCATGTTTATTGACCTGCGGTCTGACGTTGCAAGATATTGGTGAACTCTTCAATAAATGTTTCAAAACGAATTGCTAAACGATCTACATCGGTTGCGGCACGGTTATAAGCCACTACTGCTGGGATAGCGGCAAACAGACCAATTGCAGTAGCAACTAGAGCTTCTGCAATGCCAGGAGCTACCGCTGCCAGGGTTGCATTTTGAACATTCGCCAAACCCCTAAAAGCATGCATGATTCCCCAGACGGTGCCAAAGAGGCCAATGTAGGGGGAAACTGATCCAACTGGGCAAGGAAGGGTAAATTTGCTTCCAACATATCCATTTCTCGTTGATAGGTTGCCTTCATCGCTCTGCGGGCGGCATCGATTTCACGAACCTTAAGGAACTCTTGCATCCCCGCTTCAAAGATATGTTCTAAAACAGCATCGCTACGGGTATTGCGCTGAGCAGCTTGGAGTAGGGTGTTTAGATCCCCGCCAGACCAAAAGTCACGTTCAAAGCGGTCTGTATCGCTTCTGACGCCTCGCAAAATGGCGGTTTTCTTGAAAATAATGGTCCAAGAGGCAACCGACATCCCTAGTAATAACAACATTACTAGCTGGACTAATAGGCTGGCATTGAGGACTAGCGAGAGGAATGAGAGGTCTTGTGTGGTGGTCATGGTGGATTTTGTATGATGTAGGTTGAGATTTTACTTAAGCAATCCAAC
>JALRHB010000275.1 GCA_023253245.1 Polynucleobacter sp.
TGTCTCGATTTGACCCGTTGCATCCTCAATGTCCCAGTGGCGGGCGATCAGCTGCACACCAACCGTGCCCTCATTCGCCACGGTGATGGTGTAGGCAAACGTAAAAAGCCCCTGGGCAGGCTTTGACTGCGCCTCAATGAAGTGCGGTACCGCTGAAATTCGGACGGAGTAGGAAGAAGCCATGGGTGAATATTAGCCGCGATCCGCAGCCTTCGGAAGACTGCGACAATAACGGCTGCAAATTTTTATCTGTGCAACATGACAAATAAGACCTACCGCATTGCTCCCTCCATCCTGTCAGCTGACTTTGCCAACTTAGGCCAAGAGGTCCGCGACGTCATCGCGGCGGGTGCCGATTGGATTCACTTTGATGTGATGGACAACCACTACGTGCCCAACCTGACGTTTGGCCCGATGGTGTGCCAAGCCCTCAAACCGCACGCTAAAACGCCAGCTGGCGTGGCGGTGCCCATCGATGTTCACCTGATGGTGAGTCCCGTCGACGCCTTGGCTGCGGCATTTGCGCAAGCAGGGGCCGATTTGGTGAGCTTTCACCCTGATGCATCGACCCACGTGCACCGCAGCATCCAGGCCCTCAAGGGTCATGGCGTCAAAGTCGGGCTCACCTTTAACCCCGCCGAGCCATTGGATGTGCTTGATTGGGTCATCGACGACATCGACTTGGTCTTGATCATGAGCGTCAACCCGGGTTTTGGTGGCCAAAGCT
>JALRHB010000276.1 GCA_023253245.1 Polynucleobacter sp.
CAAGGTTTGGCTAAAAAATCACAGACGGAGCAATACACGTGGCAAATATCAAGTCGCAGATCAAGCGTATTAAGACAAACGAGAAGGCATACCTTCGCAACAAGTCTGTCTCATCATCAATCAAGACTGCTGTTCGCAAGTTCCGCGAAGCTGTCGTAAAGGGTGACGCTGCTGCAACCACTGCAGAACTCCGCGCAGCTTCAAAGGCTCTCGATGTTGCAGTATCAAAGGGCGTTATTCACAAGAACGCTGCTGCCAACAAGAAGTCTGCAATGGCTAAGGCAGCTGCTAAAGCCGGCGTTCGTTAATTCATCGCCAACCTTCTTAGATAACCTAAAGGTCAAGGTCTCTTAAGTGCCTGCAATCTCGATTGCTAAGGCGCCACAACCCGCTTCAACAAATCCGGCGCAGATTCGTAATTTCTGCATCATCGCCCATATCGATCACGGCAAATCAACTCTTGCCGATCGCATGCTCCAAATCACCGAAGTAGTCGAAGCTCGCAATATGCGCGCGCAATATCTCGATCGCATGGATATCGAACGCGAACGCGGCATCACTATTAAATCTCAAGCAGTACGTCTTCCTTGGCGCAGCGGTATCGATGGACAGGAATATGTCCTCAACATGATCGATACACCTGGCCACGTCGACTTCACCTATGAAGTTTCGCGATCACTTGCTGCATGCGAAGGCGCAGTTCTTTTAGTCGATTGTGCTCAAG
>JALRHB010000277.1 GCA_023253245.1 Polynucleobacter sp.
CGTTTAACAAGGCAAATGTATAATATTTTTAAATACCACAAAATTTAAATTTATTTTTTGGAGAAAATATATGATAAAATCAATTCTCAAATTTTACTAATTTTTGAAAGTAGTTCCTTTTTGCTTTGAAAAAAAGGGGTTATTTTGCGAGATAAATTTATTTAAACAAAAGTATGCACATTGCCATAGCAGGAAACATAGGTGCCGGAAAAACTAGTTTAACAGAACTGTTGGCAAAACAATACGGTTGGGAAGCTCATTTTGAAGATGTGATTGATAACCCCTATTTAGATGATTTTTACAATCATATGGAACGATGGTCATTTAATCTTCAAATCTACTTTTTGAAAAGCCGGTTTGACCAGCTTTTATCCTTCAAAGACCAAAAAAATACTATAGTTCAAGATCGTACTATTTATGAGGATGCTTATATTTTTGCACCCAATTTGAATGCAATGGGATTGATGAATCAACGTGATTTTAAAAATTATAAATCATTATTTGAATTGTTGGAGTCTTTAATAAAAGGGCCTGATCTCCTTATTTATTTACGCAGTAGCATTCCAAACCTCGTAAATAAAATTCACAAGCGGGGAAGAGATTATGAAAATAGTATTAGTATAGAATATTTAAGTCGACTCAACGAACGTTACGAAGCCTGGATTAGCACTTATGATAAAGACAAAATGATAATTATTGATGTAGACAATTTAGATT
>JALRHB010000278.1 GCA_023253245.1 Polynucleobacter sp.
CATACTTCGCGCCTGTCTTCTGACATTGGGGCCGACCTGGTTTCGACGTGGGTAGTGAATGAGAACAGGGCATACCGAGGACCGATTCCCTCGTAAATCCATTCGGAAATTAATAAACGCCAACGACGAGCGTTTCGCTCTCGCCGCTTAAACCCGGCGGGCGCTGCACTGGTTCTCTGATGGGCCAGGCGGGGTAAAACCCGCAGCAGTGTCATTTACATCAGATCGTCACCCGTCAAGCCGTGGGTCGGGTGCCTAAAACAAGCGGATCGCTGACTGCCGGCCTGTCGTTTGGCTAATCAGTTCGGTTAAATCCAAGTAAAGCGACTAAGTATGTAGAACTGTCTTTGGAAGACTTGCGGACGCGGGTTCGATTCCCGCCGGCTCCACCACCAGGTCAAACGGCCCCTCATGAACTGACGGGGCCGTTTTTTTTACAGTCCGAGGAGTTTCTTGGCCTCTCCGAGGGTCTGCATCGACTCGGTATGCTTTCCTTCTTTGTGAAGCTTCTCACCCTGGGCCCGAAGCTCTTTGACCTTCGTGGCATCTGCGGCACTCAGCGTAGCGCTCGATAGTTTTGCATCAATCTTTTTCATCTCTCCAGGGCAGCCATGTGCCATGGCAACCTGGCTGAACAAACCAACAGCGACCGCTAGGACAACTTTTTTCATGGGACTTTCCTTT
>JALRHB010000279.1 GCA_023253245.1 Polynucleobacter sp.
CACGAGGTAGTAGCGGACGTCAAATTTCATGCGCGCGTCTTCAAAGGCTTCAAAGCCACATTCGTAGGGGGAGTTTTTGGCGGCGTCGGGTCGATTGGGACCCAAGATGTAACCGATCACTTGAGGCACGATGCCAACGGCCACGCCCACCAATATGAACAAAATGACGGGGAGGTATTGCTCTAGGCTCATAGTCATACCCGAAGGCCATGAATCTGAAGTCAATCAGATTGAAAAATCATTGGTGCCGACGGCGAGACTCGAACTCGCAAGGCTTTCGCCACTACCCCCTCAAGATAGCGTGTCTACCAATTTCACCACGTCGGCATGTTTAGGTTTGCGGTCAACCTTCGAGGTCTGTGAAGGCATCCGCAATAACCCTAGGAGTTTAACGCGAAAACGACCGGTTTTGACTTGGAGCCACTGTTTTTCTCAGTAGTCAAAGCCAACGATTGAATGCACCCAACTCACGCGAACCCCCTTGGGTATTCAACCCAAGTGGCCGCTGTCTCACGATCAGTTTTTGGGAATCGCATCCTTGCCTGTGGCAGGCGCCGCAGGAGCGACAGGCACCGTTTCCAGCACGCTGCCAGCAGCAGGTGCGGGACGCTTGTAGCCCACGTAGGACAAAAACAAAGTCGTGCCCAAGAACACGGCAGCCAAGACTGC
>JALRHB010000027.1 GCA_023253245.1 Polynucleobacter sp.
GCCGACAATCCACCTAGCGCATTTAAACGCTCAGTGAGAACCCCTGACTTACCGAGATACTTGGCTTTCGCGTCCTCTAGAGCTGCCGAGTCGGCAGCCCCGAGGAAATCACGTTTAGCATCCTCGACAATTTGGTCGAGAGAAACCATAGCAGCTTAGTTATTCAATGAACTAAGAATTAAGCTGCGGCGTTTACTACGGATTTGATCCGAGTAACCAAAGCTGCAAAAGCAGCTTTGTCAGCAATGGCCATATCGGAAAGCACTTTACGATCAAGCTCAATCGCAGCTTTCTTCATACCATTCATGAATACGCTATAGGTCATGTCATGTTGACGAACTGCCGCATTAATACGCGCAATCCACAAAGCGCGGAATACACGCTTCTTATTACGACGATCGCGGTATGCATATTGACCGGCACGCATAACTGCTTGCTTGGCAATACGGAATACATTTTTACGACGTCCGCGATAACCTGTTGCGGCATCGGTGATTTTTTTGTGACGGGCTCTTGCTGTAACCCCACGTTTGACTCTTGGCATTTAAATTCTCCTAATTTAGTCTGAGGTTAAGCGTATGGAAGCATGGAGCGAATAGACTTAATATCCGCCTTCGCAACGTCAGCTGAGCCACGCAAATGACGCTTGTTTTTGGTGGTTTTTTTAGTGAGGATGTGGCGTTTAAAGGCCTGGCCTCGTTTAATGGTTCCGCCTGCGCGGACCGTGAAGCGCTTTTTAGCGCTGCTCTTGCTCTTCATCTTGGGCATAAAGCACCCCTTCATTTACTTGCGCAACATGGGTGGTAACCGACGGTTACTCTTCCTGTACCCAGAAGCACTTCTAACTGCCAGCATCTTTCGATGCCTCCCTACATAAACAACAAACCAATTCTCGCGAATGGGTTTATTACTTAGCCTTACGAATGGGGGCCAGCACCATCACCATCTGGCGACCCTCCATTTTTGGAAACTGCTCAACTTGACCATACTCTTGCAAGTCCAACTTTAAGCGTTCCAACATTCTGGCTCCGATTTCTTGGTGCGCCATTTCTCGACCCCGAAACCGCAACGTAATCTTTGTTTTATCGCCATCCTCTAAAAAGCGGATTAGATTGCGCAGCTTGACACCATAATCGCCATCATCTGTACCAGGACGGAATTTCACTTCCTTAACCTGGATCACTTTTTGCTTAAGCTTAGCTTCATGCAAACGTTTGGCTTCTTGGTACTTGAATTTGCCGAAGTCCATGATTCGAACTACAGGTGGCACAGCCGTCGGAGCAATTTCTACCAAATCGGTTTCTTTCTCTTCTGCTAAAGCCAAGGCTTCATTCAACTTAACTACGCCGATGGGTTCACCATCCATTCCAATCAGACGCACTTCAGGGGCAGTAATTTCCCGATTTATGCGCTGCAATTTTTCAGTAGCGATCTTCTTTATTCCTTTAAAAAAACAATCAAAACCATTCCACCCCTAGCTAGGCTCGGGTCCGACTTTCTGGGAAATATCCTGCTGGAGTCGGGTAACGAAGGCATCAAGAGGCATTACGCCTAAATCCACTCCGCCACGGGCACGAACGGCTACCGAATTACTTTCAGCCTCTTTATCGCCAACAACTAGCAAAAATGGGATCTTCTGTAATGCGTGCTCGCGTATTTTATACGTAATTTTCTCATTCCGCAAATCAGACTCGACTCTAAACCCTTGTTTTTTCAGAGATTGCTGGACTTGTTGTGCGTATGCAGCGGAATTTCCAGAGATATTTAGCACTACTGCCTGGGTGGGGGCTAGCCAAACAGGCATATTTCCAGCGTGGTTTTCAATCAAAATACCAATAAAACGCTCCAAAGACCCCACAATTGCCCTGTGGAGCATGACAGGAGGTTTACGAGTGTTCTCTTCGGTAACATATTCAGCACCTAAGCGAGCTGGCATTGAAAAATCCACTTGAATCGTTCCGCACTGCCAAGTGCGTCCAATCGAGTCTTTGAGGTGATATTCGATCTTGGGGCCATAAAAGGCGCCCTCACCGGGCAATTCTTCCCATTCTTGGCCCGAGGCAGTCAAAGCGCCCCGCAATGCATCTTCAGCCTTATCCCAAATAGCATCATCACCAACACGTTTGGCGGGACGCAAAGCCAATTTGACAGCAACCTCGGTAAAACCAAAATCTTTGTAAACCTCACGAACTGCTTTGTCAAAAGCAGCCACTTCAGATTGAATTTGATCTTCTGTACAGAAAATATGACCATCGTCTTGGGTAAAGCCACGAACCCGCATCAAACCATGTAAGGCGCCAGACGGCTCATTGCGATGACATTGGCCAAACTCACCATAACGCAGGGGTAACTCACGATAGCTATGCAATCCCGAATTAAATATCTGCACATGACCTGGGCAGTTCATCGGCTTTAGAGCATAAGCACGATTTTCTGACTCGGTGGTAAACATGTTTTCTTTGTAGTTATCCCAGTGGCCAGACTTTTCCCATAAACCACGGTCCAAAATTTGGGGGGCCTTTACTTCTTGATAACCCTCGCGTTGATAAACACGCCGCATGTACTGCTCAACTTCTTGCCAAATTGCCCAGCCTTTTGGATGCCAGAAAATAAGGCCTGGCGCCTCTTCTTGAAAATGAAATAAGTCGAGTAATTTTCCAAGGCGGCGGTGATCCCGTTTTTCCGCTTCCTCCAGCATCAAGAGGTAAGCATCTTGATCTTCCTTTTTGAGCCAAGCCGTACCATAGATACGTTGCAGCATTTCATTCTTGCTATCACCACGCCAATAAGCACCGGCAAGCTTCATCAACTTAAATACCTTGAGTTTCCCAGTAGATGGCACATGAGGACCACGGCATAAGTCAGTGAAATTACCTTCGGCATACAAAGATACATCCTCACCTTGAGGAATGCTCGCAATTATTTCCGCCTTGTAATGTTCGCCCTGGTCTTTAAAAAACTGCACAGCCTCATCACGCGGCATCACCGAACGAATTACTGGCTCATCTCTTTTAGCCAGCTCAGCCATTTTCTTTTCTAGCGCCACTAAATCTTCTGGCGTGAATGGGCGGTGAAACGAAAAGTCGTAGTAAAAACCGTTTTCAATAACTGGGCCAATAGTGACTTGGGCCTCAGGGAATAATTCTTTAACTGCATAGGCTAATAAATGAGCTGTTGAATGACGCACAATTTCCAGCGCCTCAGGACTTTTATCCGTAATAATTGCCAATTGACTATCTTTATCGATAACAAAGCTGGCGTCTACCATCTTGCCGTCTACGACCCCTCCTAAGGCCGCCTTGGCAAGACCACTCCCGATGCTTTGCGCAACATCAATGACCCGAACGGGAGCATCAAACTCTCGTTTAGATCCATCAGGTAGAGTAACTACAGGCATGTCTGCTCCATCTCATTAATACAGCCTCAATTCACCGATTTAAAACAAAACTACAACCAAAAAGAAAGCGCGGTAGCTTTTCGGCAACCGCGCACTTTTGGGTCTTTATTCGTTGGTAGGCTCGATTGGACTCGAACCAACGACCCCCACCATGTCAAGGTGGTGCTCTAACCAGCTGAGCTACGAGCCTATACAGCCCTAGAGTTTATCACCGGCGGCGTACCTGGGTGATCCCCTTAACATCCTCTAAGCTGTTTTGCACTGTTCTTAAGGCCTCTGAGTCCTTAATTTCAATGGTTAGGAGTATTTGCGCCACCCCTTTTTTGACGGACTTCCTAAGATCGGTTACGTGAACACCCTGTCTAGTCAAAATCTCAAAGAGCTCCCGCATTAACTCAGGGCGATCTAATCCAGTCACAGCCAAATCTGCCGGAAATACCCGTTTCCCATCACCGCTTATTGAAGCTTCGAGACCCGAGTCATTCCATGCTGTTTGAATAACACGCTCGGGCGCCCTCTCTAGAAGACCTCTAAAGGTTTTACAGGAGCGACGATGAATAGAGACACCCCTTCCTTGAGTGACAAATCCAGCGATCGCATCGGGTGGGACTGGCCTGCAGCAACGCGCGAGTTGCGTTAGCAAGGAATCTACGCCAACAACCAATACATCACCTACCTGACCATGCTTGCGTGTGCTTTGCCTCAGAACGATATCTGGTGTTGCCGAAGTTATTTTTGCTTCCAGCTTTGGCTCTGATTTTGAATCGATTGCTTTAGCACCCGCCTCCTCATCATCTAGAGCATTGAACCAAGTTCGAACTCGAGTGCGCGCTCGACTTGAGCGCAAATAGTTGCGGCCAGGACTAATCCAATCTCGCGATGGACCACCGTGCTTGACTGCAATAATTTCAATCGTCTGGCCATTTTGTAATGGCGTATCCAAGGGCACCATGGCACCATCAATTCGCGCACCACGACAGCGATGCCCTAAGTCAGTATGGACAGCATAAGCAAAATCAATTGGGGTGGAGCCCTTTTCTAGCGAAATGACTTTACCCAATGGGGTCAACACATAAATATGATCATCAATTTCATGATGCTTTAGTTGCTCCCAAGCATCTTCTTTCCATGAAATTAATTGTCTTGCCCAAGCAATTTGCCGCTCATAGGCTACTGCCGCACTATGAGTACCAGTTTGGTGTAAGGGATTTTGTGCTCCCGAGACTAGAGAATCAGCTACTTTATTTTTTAGCGGCGTAGTTAATCCAGAATATGCACCTTCTTTATAACGCCAATGAGCAGCTAAACCATACTCTGCCTGTTGATGCATCTGCTGTGTGCGAATCTGAATTTCAAAGGCAGTACCATGCTCATCCATCACAACCGTATGCAGAGATTGATAACCATTTGGCTTTGGTCTAGCAATGTAATCATCAAATTCTCGAGGCACAGGTTGCCAGACATTGTGAACCAATCCCAAGATTGCATAGCAAGATTTGACATCTTCTACAAGAACCCTGAAAGCCCGCACATCATAAAGACTTGCAAAGTCTAATGACTTACCCTGCATTTTTTTCCAGATACTATAAATGTGCTTAGGACGACCATACACCTCTCCCGCGATATTTGCAGAAAAGAGTTCTTGTTTGAGGCGAGTAACAATCTGCGCAATAAATGCTTCACGCTCTAAACGCTTCTCATCTAGCATCTTGGCGATCGCGCGATAATCATCTGGAGACGAAACTCTAAAGGCTAGATCCTCCATCTCCCATTTCATTTGCCAAATACCTAAACGGTTAGCCAGGCTGGCATCAATACTGAGAATCTCTTGTGCCCATGCCTTGGGCATAGCAATCTTCTCTTGAGTGATCCAACGAAGTGTTTGCAGGCGCGAGGCAAGATAAATCAACACTACCCGTAGATCATCGCCAAATGCCAACAACATCTTCCTGAGCATTTCCTCTTGCCCTGAAATACTCAGAGCGCCATCATGGCGCAGCAATTTAGACTGGGCCTGACGCAAACCTCGATAGCCAATTAATAACTTGGCTGACTCTTCTCCGAGCAGTTTGATGAGGGCTTCACGACCATGAGTTCGAGCAATATTTTCAGCGGCAGTTAATGTTGCTTCATCAAGATGTAAAAGACGCAGAATCGCCAAAACACCCGCGGCATGATTCTGCGCTGGCTCGCCATGCCAACCATCAACTACTTTGAATCCTTCAGTTGCATTCGCAGTATTTGACATGGATATGCCATTTCCTAACTAAAGAATTCTTTTGCCAAAGCGATTTGCTCTGCCTTAACAAAAGCAGGCGCATGGCCTACTCCAGGTATTTCAATACTTCGAATGTGGGGGTTTAGTTTGCACATCTCTGCGACGGTTTTTGCAGACAACAAATCAGATTCAGCGCCACGCACCACTAACATCGGAATATGGATCTGCTTAAAGGCATGCCACATTGCCATCTCACCAGCTTTAGCCATAATGGGATTTACAGATGCAAAAGGTACTGAAATATCAGGGTCGTAATGCAGCCCCCAGACGCCTGCTTTTTGAGTCAGCATTGGGCCGTTATAAATTTCCCACTCTTGTGGAGTGTGCGGCCCAAAAGAGGCGCATATCTCATTGAGTCTTTGAAGAGCCCCAGAGCGCTCAGCAAAGGAAAAAGGCTGTCCAACGTAAGAGCCAAGACGCTTAATCGCTTCAGACTCAATTCTGGGGCCAATATCATTTAAAAGCATCCGCTTGATCGGATTATTTGGCATAGATGCATAAACCATTCCAATCAATCCCCCCATCGAGGTGCCAAACCAATCTACCTGATTTGCGCCTAGCTTTTTAATCAAGCAAGCCATATCTGCAACATACTGGGGAACTGCATATAACATAGGGTTTTTCAACCAATCAGAATCACCCCGCCCAACAACATCGGGGCACACGACATAAAAGTCTTCACACATCGCTTGGGCCAATGTTCTGAAATCGCTCCCGCGCCTTGTCAGTCCATGCACGCAAACGAGCACCTTTGAATTAGTAGGGTCGCCCCAAACATGGTAGGCCATCCGATGAGGGCCATCTGGACTTGTGCACTCTACGTAAAAAGTATCGCCTTGATGCTTCACTTGACTGGTATTGACCGCATTTACCTTGTCATTAAACGAGTCACCATGAGCATGCTCATCGATACCTCCAAGCACTTCAGGCTGTAATGTCACATGATCAATGCCGTGTTTATCACGCAACATTGCATTAATACGAGACATAATTTGAGGCCAGTCATTCATGTGCTCGATTTCAATATGACCAATAAGTGCTGGGAAGCTGGGAGTCATCTCCCAAACATGCAAATCATGAACCGCTAAAACGCCAGGAACCCTCTTAAGGTCACCGCCAACTTGTTGGTAATCAATATGAAGCGGCACACCCTCCATTAAAAAATGATAGGACTCACGCAAAATCGAAAAAGTAGATTTAAGAATAAGTAAAGAAACAAAAATAGATAACAGCGCATCAACCGGCATCCAACCTGTGAATTGAATAACCAGACCCGCTACTAAAGCGCCAATAGATCCTAATAAGTCACCCATGACGTGTACTAATGCAGCGCGGGTATTTACACTCTTCTTATCGTGAGATAACACCCACGCTACGATGATGTTCATCAGCAAACCAACGGCAGCAACTACAGTAACTGTCAAACCATCTACATGGTGCGGAATAAAAAACCGGGTTGATGCTTCAATCACGATCCAAGCGACTAGACCAAGCATCGCAATACCGTTTACAAAAGCCGCTAGCGCTTCTGCGCGACCAAACCCAAACGAGTGTCTGGCGGTTGGTGGACGTCTTGCAATAAATTGAGCCAAGAGCGCCAGACCAAGCGCCGCAGAATCTGTCACCATGTGACCAGCATCGGATAATAATGCCAAAGATCCTGCAAAATAAGCCGCAGCCAGCTCTACCCCAGAAAATCCTAGGGTAAGAACTAAAGCAATGAGCAATAAATTTTGATTGGCAACTTCTTTGCGATGCGAGTGTTTAGCATCTCCTTTTTTATGGGCATGCAGGGAAAGATCTTCGGCACTCATAAAGAAATCGTCAGAAAAAATAATGGGGTCATGTTGACCCCATTATTTCACTATCTCAGGCAAAGGGTTAAAAACTGCTTGTATCAACAGGAGCGCCCGTTTTAGCAATCACCTCTTCTTTTGTTACTCCTGGGGCTAATTCCACCAACTTCAAGCCTTTTGGCGTAATATCTAATACACAAAGGTCGGTAATGATGCGGCTAATTACACCTACCCCAGTTAAAGGAAGGGTGCATTTAGGTAAGATTTTCAATTCTTCAGTGCCATCTTTTTTCTTGGCAACATGCTCCATTAGCACTACCACGTGCTTCACACCCGCCACTAAGTCCATAGCACCGCCCATTCCCTTGACCATCTTTCCAGGGATCATCCAGTTAGCTAAATCTCCATGCTCACTAACTTGCATTGCCCCTAAGATTGCAATATTAATTTTTCCACCGCGTATCATTCCGAATGAATCTGCAGAAGAAAAAATAGAGGAGCCCGGCAAAGTTGTGACTGTCTGTTTGCCAGCGTTGATCAAATCAGCATCGATGGTTTCTTCAGTTGGAAATGGCCCAATACCTAATAGGCCATTTTCAGATTGAAGCCATACTTCCATTCCCTCTGGCACATGATTAGCCACTAAGGTAGGCATACCAATGCCTAAATTAACGTAGTAACCGTCTTTTAATTCTTTGGCTGCGCGTGCTGCCATTTCATCTCTATTCCAAGGCATGTCAATCTTCCTAAATATTCTGTTCAGTTGGCTGGTAGTTAAGCTGCGGATAAGGTGCGTTGCTCAATACGCTTTTCTGGCGTGGTATTGAGCACTAGGCGATGCACATAAATGCCTGGCGTATGAATTTCATCAGGATCTAACTCGCCGTTTTCCACGATTTCTTCCACTTCTGCAACAGTAATCTTGCCGGCCATTGCCACTACTGGATTAAAGTTACGAGCGGTATAGCGGTAAATCAAATTACCAGACTTATCTGCCTTCCATGCTTTCACTAAAGAGATGTCAGAAACGATGGAGCGCTCCATAATATATTTTTCACCATCAAATTCCTTTTCTTCCTTACCTTCTGCAACTAATGTGCCCACACCAGTTTTGGTATAGAAAGCGGGAATACCGCAACCGCCTGCACGTAATTTTTCCGCTAAGGTGCCTTGAGGAGTAAATTCCAATTCCAATTCGCCAGCTAAGAACTGACGCTCGAACTCTTTGTTTTCTCCAACATAAGAGGCAACCATCTTTTTCACTTGGCGAGAATTTAATAGCAGCCCTAAGCCAAAACCATCTACACCCGCATTATTTGCAATTGCGGTTAAGTTTTGAGCTCCCAGATCTTTTACTGCCTGAATTAAGGCCTCAGGAATTCCGCAAAGACCAAAACCGCCTACAGCGATCTTTTGTCCATCTTTTAAGATATCCCGCAGGGCATCAACCGCTGATGGGTAAGTTTTATTCATACATTTGTCCTAATATGATTGCCAAAAAGGGTAAAAAAGTAATCATAACGCCTTAGGCGAGTGAACCTTTAGCCACTGGGCGTAACAGCGATTTATGGCGCTTAGCTCTAAACTAATAAGATGCTTGCCCTCATTAAATATCTTTGTAGTGCTAGAAATTGTCGAAAATAGGGAAAGCAGTCAATTTTTAAGAAATCTCGGAGAAATACAATGAATTCCCAGGAATTGCTAGAACAGTTTGGGCCCAGAGAATCGATGGACTATGACCTAGTCATTGTTGGGGGTGGTCCAGCTGGGCTATCAGCAGCCATTAGAGCCAAGCAACTTGCCAATGAATCTGGTCATGACATAAGCGTCTGTGTTTTAGAAAAAGGCTCTGAAATCGGCGCCCACATTCTCTCTGGTGCCGTGATGGACCCCAAAGCACTCGCTGAACTATTTCCCAACTGGAAAGAATTGGGTGCGCCACTGGAAACTGAGGTTACCCAAGATCAATTTCTGTTTTTGACTAAAGATAATTCTTACCAAGTCCCTAACTGGATGCTCCCCCACTGCTTCAAAAATGAAGGCAATTACATTGTTAGTCTGGCAAATGTGACTCGCTGGCTTGGTCAACAGGCTGAAAATCTTGGCGTTGAAATTTTCCCCGGCTTTCCTGCTGCGGAAATTTTATATAACGAGCAAGGTGCTGTTTGTGGGGTGATTACTGGATCAATGGGTCTGGATAAAGAAGGCAACCCAACCGATCAGTTTCAACTCGGTATGGAACTACGCGCTAAATACACCCTATTTGCCGAAGGCTCACGCGGACATTTAGGTAAACAACTCATCTCAAAATTTTCCCTGGACAAAGATGCAGACCCCCAAAGTTATGGCATTGGTATTAAAGAACTATGGGAGGTAGAGCCTTCAAAGAGTAAACCTGGTCTCGTTGTTCACACGGCAGGCTGGCCATTGGAGAGTGATACCTATGGCGGATCTTTTCTCTATCACCTTGGCGATAATTTAGTTGCCGTTGGTTTGGTTGTTGGCCTCTCTTATAAGAACCCCTACCTCTCCCCCTTTGAAGAATTTCAACGCTATAAATTGCATCCCAAGATTAAAGAAACTTTTGAAGGCGGAAAGCGCATCGCCTATGGGGCACGCGCCCTCACTGCTGGCGGCTTAAATAGCTTACCCAAAATAGTCTTTCCAGGTGGAGCCTTGATCGGCTGTGATGCAGGCTTCTTAAATGCTTCTCGCATCAAAGGCAGTCACGCTGCAATCAAGAGCGGCATGCTCGCTGCCCAAGCTGCAGTGGAGGCTCTCAATGAAAATCGCTCAGTAGACATCCTAGCTGCCTACCCTAATGCATTTAAAAATAGTTGGCTCTACACCGAACTTAATCAAGCACGCAATTTCAAGCCTTGGATGTCCAAAGGCCTGTATCTTGGAACGGTCATGGTAGGTTTAGAGCAAAAACTATTGGGTGGCAATATGCCGTGGACCGTGCATTTAAAACATGCTGATCACGAATGCTTGGAGCCTGCATCCCAACATCAACCTATCGACTACCCCAAACCAGATGGCAAAATAACTTTTGATCGACTCTCATCGGTATTTATTTCAAATACCAACCATACTGAGAACCAGCCAGTGCATTTGACATTGAAAAACGCCTCGGTGCCAGTGAACGTTAATCTTAAAACCTATGCAGGCCCAGAGCAGCGTTATTGCCCTGCTGGCGTCTATGAATATGTCGAGAAAGATGGCAAACCATCGCTCCAGATTAATTCTCAAAACTGCGTCCATTGCAAAACCTGTGACATTAAAGATCCTAGCCAAAATATCATCTGGATCACTCCAGAAGGTGGTGGTGGCCCCAATTACGCCTCTATGTAATTAATCAGGCGGATTGATGGCGGGGGCGCAATTTTCCAATTGCCATACCCGCCAAGCCACATGCCAAAGCAGACATTACAAAAACATTGCGTGGTGCTGTTGCATCCCAAAGCCATCCTGCCACAATCCCACCAAGCGTTCCGCCAAAACCATAAGATACCGTTGCCATCAAAGCCTGACCTCGCGCCTGGAGGGGTCCAGTAAACCAACGTTGCAGTAACTTAGTGGCCGCGCTGTGATGTGCAGCAAATGTGCCCGCGTGCATGATCTGAGCCAAGATCAACACTCCAGTGAGCGGAAAAAATGCAATCAAAATAAAACGAATCACGCCAATTCCAAAAGCCATTTGTAAGACCACCTCCGGATCCAAGCGACTGAGTACCTTGCTCTGAAAATAGAAAAAAATCACTTCAGCAAAAACACCCAAAGCCCAAAAGAGGCCAATTTGAAATTTGTTATAGCCTAAGCCTGCCAAGTAAAGAGAATAAAAAACGTATAAGGCAGCGTGGGCAAAAACCATAAAAAATCCAGAGAGCAAAAACCAGCGCACGTCTGGATTGAATAAGACTACGAGCAACTCACCCTTGACCATCTTATGACGCTCTAATTTGGGCTCATGTAATTTAAAAGTAATGAACGCCAAGATAATTAATACGATTGAACCAACAATAGGATAAAGCTCGATGCCTTTTCGCTGAAATAATTCACCAGCAAAAAGAACCATAGCGATAAAACCAATTGACCCCCATAAACGCAGGCGCCCATAACGCTTGTCAAAAGAGTTATCTTTAAAGAGTGCATGTACGGTGGCCGACTCCCCCAATGGCATTAAGCTGCTCAAAATAGTATGGAGTACAAACATCCATACAAAAAAAGCAAAATAACTTTGAAGAAAAAAAATAAAGAGAAAAATAAATGCGGCCAAACAAGCGCAAAAACGAATAAGTCCAATTCGGTCTGAAAGGTAGTCGGATAACCATCCCCACGAAATGGGCCAACGATACGGGTAATTTGCAGCATAGACATCAAGACAGCAATCTCAATAACGCTAAACCCTCTATCTACAAAAAATAAACTGGCAAAGGGAGATACAAGACCAACATAAGCAAAATATAAAAAGAAAAAGGACCCGAAGGCCCACCGCACAGAAGGTGTCATTTTCTTTTTCTAAATTTATCCAGGTAAGTTAATCTGTAGCTGAGCCAGGTCGCGCCGCTGGAATTGGAGGTACTGCATGCTGCACATCACCACACTGAGCGCGGTGGCGCAATGCATGATCCATCACCACCAAGGCTAGCATCGCCTCTGCAATTGGAGTTGCACGAATACCAACACAGGGATCATGTCGTCCCTTAGTTTGCACAGTAATTGGCTTGCCGTCTAAGTCAACTGATTGCTTGGGGGTCATGATGCTTGAGGTCGGCTTAATAGCAATAGAAACTCGCAAATCTTGGCCAGTGCTAATTCCGCCTAAAGTGCCGCCCGCATTATTGCTAGCGAAGCCATCTGGGAAAAGCTCATCACCGTGCTCGCTACCACGTTGCGCAACCGACTGAAAGCCAGCACCAATTTCCACTCCCTTGACTGCATTAATACCCATCATCGCATGTGCAATATCAGCATCCAACTTATCAAAAAGGGGCTCCCCTAAGCCAATAGGGACATTGCGCGCGCGTACTTCAATTTTGGCGCCACAAGAATCCCCTGCCTTACGCAGTGCGTCCATATAGCCCTCTAATTCAGGAACAATATCCGCATTTGCTGCAAAAAAAGGATTGGTTTCAATCAGGGCCGCATCCTGAAACGGAATCTGAATTTCGCCTAACTGACTCATATATCCATAAAACTGCGTGCCGTATTGCTCGTGCAACCACTTCTTAGCAATCGCGGCGGCAGCTACGACAGGA
>JALRHB010000280.1 GCA_023253245.1 Polynucleobacter sp.
CGAGACCTTTACCAGCAACATGACAAAACGAATGGCGGAGCGCATCGCGTTTGAAATCGAAAGCCTTCCACCCATTAGCGTCAAGGATCTCGAAGTCAAGCAGCGCAACATCGTTCGCATTGCCCAGGCTTTGGCGGCTTCCGATCGCATTTCGTTGGATCGCAAGGCTCGAGAGGGCTAAGCGCGATGAGCATCAGCGCCTGGAACCCACCTTCATTCGACCAAGCTCTGCCAAGCACGAGCCTCCCCGTGCAACCAGAGAAGAATGGCGGCGTGGTATTGCCTAGCATTCAAGAGCTTGAGGCGTTGAGGGCCAAGGCATACCAAGAGGCTTTCACGCGCGGACTTCAGGACGGTATGTTGTCGGGCCAAGAGCAAGGGCACAAACTCGGCTATGACGAGGGGCTCGCCCAGGGTCAAGCCAAGGGCTTTGAACAAGGCTTTCAGCAGGGATATTCAGATGGGCACACGCTGGCAGAGCAGGCTGCCGCGAGCCTCACCAATGTGATGGCGTGTTTGCAAGCGATCCCTGAAACCTTGGAGGCCGACTTGACACACTGGGTCTATGCCGTTGCAACGCGCATTGCAGATGACCCTGCGAGCCGCAGGCTGGCTGTGGCGCAGGCGGTCAGCGAGGCGTTGGGAACCTTGCCGCCCCCAGATGAAAGC
>JALRHB010000281.1 GCA_023253245.1 Polynucleobacter sp.
TGGCCCGTCCCAAGAACAAGAAGCAAACTCCTCTTCACAATCATCCTCATCTCAGTAAGAATAGGATCAGCAAATGAAACAAGAATCGAGTGACGAGTCCCCTTAGAAGTCAATCCCGCCTGCTGAGAGATAAGATTTCAACCTTGGTAAGCGCCGCATCCGTTAACCAAGTTTGATGTCCGAATACTCCACCAAGATCAGAGACTCTTACGATGCGACAAGTTATATTAATAAGCTATCTCGCGGTGAAGACAAGCCAGAAAGTCATATCTAGGCCACTACGAAAAAGCCTCTTTTTACAGAATAGTAATTCTACGTTGAATCCTCTTCAAGCGATAGTGATGATCAAGGCCAAGGCACTGAACTTTGCAACAATGATTCTATTGCTTAGTGCAGTCAAGACTCTTTCCAAGAACCTTCATAGCACCATTACGCTAACATTTAGCAGTAGTAGCAGCAGTAGTAGCAGAGGCGTCAACTGACAAAAGAAGAGTTGCATATGAAAGTGGAAGATATGTTTTAGAGAAAGGCCTTATAATTCAACAAGCACAGCAAAGTAGAATCAGTGTTGGCCCAGTCAAAGCGCCCAAAGTTTAGTGACTGACTCAAATTATTTATACTTCCAAATTCACACCATAAATACATGGGGTTTTGGGGTTTTGGGG
>JALRHB010000282.1:0-240 GCA_023253245.1 Polynucleobacter sp.
CGTGGGCCTGATCCAAGTCGCTGGCGGCCAAGCGGTCGGTTTGACCGGCAGAGACGGCGGTCTGATCAAAGCCAAGCCGCTGCGTTTGCCAGATCAGAAAGATCCCACTCAATTCCATGACGTGGGCTGGGTTGGTGACATCCAGGCTGTGGATACGTCAGTGATCCATGCATTGCAAGCGGCCGACATCATTCCTGTGATCAGTCCGATTGGTTTGGGTGACAACGCCGAAAGCTTCAA
>JALRHB010000282.1:250-663 GCA_023253245.1 Polynucleobacter sp.
CAGGCCCTAGCCGCTGAAAAGCTCTTGCTGCTGACCAACATCAGCGGCGTGCTTGATCAGGCCGGTCAGTTGCTCACCGAGCTGAATGAAGAGAGCATCGCCGCCTACATCGCGGACGGGACAATCTCTGGCGGGATGTTGCCCAAGATTCAAGGCGCCTTGGCGGCTGCCAAGGACAGAGTGGGCGCGGTCCATATCATGGACGGTCGAGTGCCACACGCCTTGTTGCTTGAAATCCTCACCGACCAATCGGTGGGCACCATGATCCGCGCTTGAAAACCACCCAAGGAAATCCATGTCCGATACACACGATGAACCTGAAGTCTCTGCCGAGCACCAAGCATCAGCTCCCAAACGGGCAAGACCTGCACCTGGTCAGCGCCGTTTGGAAATTCTGCAGGCACTTGCTGGGA
>JALRHB010000283.1 GCA_023253245.1 Polynucleobacter sp.
CCCCAAAACCCCAAAACCCCTTTTAAATTTAATCAAAATTTAATTTCATTCCTGTTTTTAATCCTGTTTGTCAGGTGAATCTAGCTGCTGCGCTTATGAAGCTGGCCTCTAAGACATCTATGGTATCACAACTTGAAGAGTAGCAGCAACTTGTTGTTGTTGTCCAAAATCTTCCCCTTACCACAGCAAAACATTCTCTTTAAGGATCTCGATGATCGTCTTAGCATCATGAAACTCGTGTTCACCAAGTTCATCAATCTTAGGCAAAGCCGCATTCAAGGCAGAATCAGCATACCTGCAAGCTGTTACTTTATCCTTCAACACTTCATAGTAAAAAACTGAAAGACTTAGGGCTAATGACAGCTTAACTGATGAGCAAGGGTTCATCTCAATGTTGTTAGCATCTTCGTAAAACTTCTTGGCCTCTTATTTTGCTATTTCTAATTTATCGCCTGTAACTACTTCACACATATACCTGTTGTAGTCAGCCACCATTTTTAAGAAAAATGATTTAGATTCATCATTAGCTGACTTTGTCAACATATTTGTCAAAATCAATTCGATAATCATCTCACAGTCATTTATAATCTTGTTTTCGGTATTTTACTTATATTCTAACATCAAATGTTTGAATTTTTAGTATTTTGAATCGGTT
>JALRHB010000284.1 GCA_023253245.1 Polynucleobacter sp.
TTTCTGAATAGTATTTAAATTATTAGCTATCAATATTGACTGGGAACTTTCATCATGTTCTGCTTGAGCAATTAAGTCTGCTGCAACCCAATTAGGATTAGAATGTTGATCCGCTACAATTGTTACTTCTGATGGTCCTGCAATCATATCAATACCCACGTCGCCAAAAACAATTTTTTTAGCTTGTGCTACATAAGCATTTCCAGGCCCAACAATTTTATCTACTTTTTTAACAGATGGAGTACCGTATGCTAAAGCTGCGATAGCTTGAGCTCCTCCAATTTTATAAATTTCTTTTACTTTACATTTTTTAGCAGCATAGATGACTGCGGGGTTGTATTTGGAACTTGTTGAGGGTGTTGCCATATAAATTTCTTTTACCCCAGCAACTAATGCAGGAATACAATTCATAAGAACAGAACTTGGGTAACTAGCTAATCCACCTGGCACATAAACTCCTACTTTAGAGATTGGACTTGTTCTGTAAGTTAAAACATTATTCAAATTATCTTTAATAGAAAAAATAGATAATTTTTGTTTTTTATGAAATTTTACTATTCGATTATAAGCAAGATCTATTGATTTTTTTGTTTTGCTATCTAATTTTTTTATAAATTTATTTATTTCAGAATTAGAAAATTTAATTTTT
>JALRHB010000285.1 GCA_023253245.1 Polynucleobacter sp.
TGAGCGTCGTTGCTTATTTTTCAACTTATTGGTTACACGGCGCAGTAGAGGACCCGCACGACTACCTTTGGGATATTGCAGTCGCGCAAGGCGCGGTGGTGGTTGCGCTGGTTTTGTATTTCCACTTCCGGATATACAAACCGCGTTGAGACGGGATGATGGCGCGGCTGGCGGGGATCGAACCCACGACCCTTGGCTTCGGAGGCCAATACTCTATCCACTGAGCTACAGCCGCACTGGCGTTGGTATCACGCCGTGTCGTTGCTAAATGCCCGCAGTGATGCGGCTTTAGCGGAGGCTTATTCTATCAGTCCTTCGGCGAGTCCCCGGAAATTGTGAGCGGACTGGTTATAATCAGAGATTCGCCGGGCGAGCCGGCAACCAGTCTTATTTTTCAATAGTGATGAGGACGCCATGAGCGATAACGGACACCACACGGGCCCAGTCAAAACACCCAAGCAGTTGGCTTGGCTTTCCTTCTTTTCATTTGTTTTGCCCGTTTTCATCATCATTGGTTTGGTCCAGTACGTGACCACCGATGCCAAGCCCAGTCCCGGTGCGGAGCAAACCGAACAGGCGATCGCCAAGCGTATTCAACGCGTGGGCAGCATCGAGATCCGTGACGCAAACCGCCCCTTGCGCGCTG
>JALRHB010000286.1 GCA_023253245.1 Polynucleobacter sp.
CACGCAACCAAAGACCGAGGTATGGGTTTCTGTATATTTAATCACACAGCTATTACGGCGCGCTATTTACAACAAAAATATGGTATTAAAAGGGTATTGATTATTGATTTTGATGTGCACCATGGCAATGGGACGCAAGACATATTCTATGAAGATCCTTCTGTTTTTTATTTCAGTATTCATCAACACCCTCTATACCCTGGCTCCGGAAGACCATCTGAAATAGGGTCTGGTGCTGGTGAAGGATCGACTTTAAACGTTGATCTTCCTGAAGGTTCTGGTGATGAGCAGTTTATCCAAGGCATGAATACCTATTTAATTCCTAAAATGATGGCTTTTAAGCCAGAATTTATCCTTGTATCAGCAGGGTTTGATGCCCATCAAGGCGATTTATTGGGAAGATTAGCCTACACCTCAAAAGGTTATAAAGAGGTTGCAAAGATTATTAATAATATTCAAAAGAAATATAAGTCTCAAGGCATTATCTATATGCTTGAGGGAGGCTATGATCCTGAGAATATTGATGAAGCCAGTCGAGCAATTGTGGAGGAGTTATTTACGCTCTAAAGTGAACTATCTCACTTCAACTAGGCAGTCATGAGAAGTTGGTGAGTTTCCCATATCCCCAAAAGCATTTGAGCTGAC
>JALRHB010000287.1:0-264 GCA_023253245.1 Polynucleobacter sp.
CCCACATGCCTAGCTGCCAAAATAGCTGCCATGGCATTTAACTCGTTATGCTCCCCTATCAACTCCCAATTAAGCTTACCTATTTTTTTTTCTTTATAAAATAATGATTTCTCTTTATCGATTTGATCAATATGCCATGACTCTGCTGAATTAAATTCTTCGATCTCAGACCAGATTCCCATATCTACTGTTTCTTTTATATTTTTATCTTGGTTATTAATAATGATTTTTCCTTGTTGAGGAACGGTTCGAATCAAATGATGA
>JALRHB010000287.1:294-643 GCA_023253245.1 Polynucleobacter sp.
GTCTTTTTATGTGGGTAATGTCGTTAAATATATCAGCGTGATCAAATTCAATATTATTAATCACCAAAGTCTTTGGTCGGTAATGGATAAATTTTGAGCGTTTATCAAAAAATGCCGTGTCGTATTCATCAGCCTCGATGACAAAAAATGGTGAATCCGATTGTGACAAGGAGCTACTCGATGAAAAGTTTCCAGGGATCCCTCCGATAAGGTAACCGCAATCGATCTCGTTATCTCTTAAGATCCAGTTGATCATTGATGTTGTTGTGGTTTTTCCGTGAGTCCCAGAGACGGCTATGACCCATTTATCATGCAAGAGGTTTTCATATAACCACTGGGGTCCAGATTG
>JALRHB010000288.1 GCA_023253245.1 Polynucleobacter sp.
GAATGTATGAATCCATCACTAAGTAGAACACCAGAAGTTGATATTGAAAAATGCGTAAAGCTAATTGGAGATAGAAACTTAATGGTTGTGATTGCATCAGCTCGTGCAAAAGAATTACAACGAGATGCTAAACACAGACAAGATCAAGTATATCGTAGTGCAACAGTTGATGCATTGTTAGATATTCAAAACGGTGTTATTGATATTGAGTATATTCGAAAAATTAAATTTTAAGTTTAAGGATTTTGGACTCCTTGTAAAATAATTGACCAAATGGTGCCCAGGAGACTGGCAGTCCTGAACAAGACTGAAAAGGTTCAATGAATAAACGGAGTATAGCACAGCCTGGTAGTGCGCTTGGTTTGGGACCAAGAGGTCCAAGGTTCGAATCCTTGTACTCCGACCAATAACGGGGGTTTAGCTCAGTGGATAGAACAGCGTTCGCATTTCGCACTTTATGATAAATAAAGTATGAACAATGGAAAATATAACACTGAACAATACAAACTCCTACAACAGGAAAAGAACGATAAACGATTTGGTCCTGTTGAAAAGCATACTAAAGAATGTGAACGCTGTGGTACAGAGTTTATATTTGAAGGACGTATAAAGACTAAGACATACGAACGAGCAAAGT
>JALRHB010000289.1 GCA_023253245.1 Polynucleobacter sp.
ACTCTCGTCGCTTGCACCATCAGAATCGCCCTTGCTGGCCTCAGGGGGCTCACCTTTTCGGATGCCGTGCGCAATGAAGTTCACAACGTCAAGGCGTGTAACCCCCTGTTGGTGCAGGTAGTAAACCGCATGCGAGTCTTTCTCACCAAAAATCGCGACCAACACATTGGCGCCAGTCACCTCTTTTTTTCCGCTACCTGTACTTTGCACATGCATGATGGCACGCTGGATGACGCGCTGGAAACCCAGCGTGGGTTGCGTATCAACATCATCTGTGCCCGCAACTTGTGGGGTGTTGTCGGCTATGAATTGGGTCAGTGATTTCCGCAACTCATCGATGTTGGCCGAGCAGGCCTTCAACACCTCGGAGGCGCTGGGGTTGTCGAGCAATGCAAGCAGTAGGTGCTCGACCGTAATAAATTCGTGGCGCTGTTGTCTAGCCTCGACAAAGGCCATGTGCAAGCTGACTTCAAGTTCTTGAGCGATCATTTGAGTTCCTTACGTTGGCTTTGGGGCAAATAGGGGTTTTGAGATGTCATTCAACAGGCTCTGCTACACACTGTAACGGATGACCAGACTCTCTGGCAGTCATGGCCACTTGCTCCACTTTGGTATGTGCAATATCGCGCGGAAAG
>JALRHB010000028.1 GCA_023253245.1 Polynucleobacter sp.
TATCACCTTACGTGATTTGGTTAATGCGATTCCTTTGTACGCCATCAAAAAAGGTTTGCTCACCGTTGAAAAACAGGGCAAAAAGAATGTATTCTCAGGCCGTATTTTGGAGATTGAAGGCTTACCCGACTTAAAAGTAGAGCAAGCATTTGAATTATCCGATGCTTCTGCTGAACGCTCTGCTGGCGGCTGCGCTATTGCTCTTAATAAGGAGCCAATTATTGAGTACATGCGCTCTAACATCACTTTGATGAAGTGGATGATTGCTAATGGCTATGAAGATAAGCGCACATTAGGTCGTCGCATTAAGGCGATGGAAGCTTGGATCGCCAAACCAGAATTACTCAAAGCCGATGCCAATGCAGATTATGCAGAGATTATTGAAATCGATATGGACGAGATCAAGGAGCCTATCCTTGCCTGCCCTAATGATCCTGATGATGTCAAATTCCTATCTGAAGTTGCAGGCGAGAAAATTGATGAAGTCTTTATTGGATCTTGCATGACCAATATCGGTCACTTCCGCGCAGCTGGTAAGGTGCTCGAAGGCAAGACAGATATGCCTACTCGCTTATGGATTGCTCCCCCAACCAAGATGGATCAGATGGTTCTGACTGAAGAGGGTTACTATGGCGTGCTTGGCCGAACTGGTGCGCGGATGGAGACTCCGGGTTGCTCACTATGCATGGGTAATCAAGCCCAAATCCGCAAAGGATCAACAGCCGTTTCTACATCAACACGAAACTTCCCCAATCGTTTAGGTATCGATACTCGCGTGTATCTTGCTTCAGCGGAATTGTCTGCGGTTGCAGCACTCTTAGGTCGCATCCCAACAATGCAAGAGTATCTGGACCAATTGGGCGCCTTAAATGCAAATGCGGATGAAGTTTATCGCTACATGAACTTTGACAAAATCAAATCATTTAGTGAAGTCGCTGATACCGTTACCATTTAAGTGACTTCGTCCAGTTGATTTAGGGCAAAAAAGGCGATCTAATGATCGCCTTTTTAATTACAAATTTACAAATCAAATCGAGAGTTTATTTTCTTGATGGGCATTTTCTCGGCATAGGCCAGCTGCCCAGGTATGAGTGGGTAAACCGGTTTTTTCCTGGATTAACTTAGCGCGTTTTGATACCTCCATCCACTCCACATTAAGTTCTGGGCCTTTAAACGCAATAGCAACAACATTGCAATCATGTGATTCGGGAAACAAAAGCACTCTGTTATGAAACGCTTCACAAATGTTATTAAGGTTAATTTCAAAGCTTTTATGGCGCGAGAACAGATTTACCGTCAGAACACCTGGAGATCTCAAAATATTGTAGCAACCGCGATAGAACTCTAATGAGCTTGCTGCTGGACCATCACATATGGCATCATAAAGATCAACTTGAACTGCATCAAAGAAGTCTTTGTATTGTGTGCTTTGTACAAATGCCTTTGCATCTATTTGTAGTGTTTTTAATCTCCGGTCATCATCAGGCATCATGAACATGCTACGAGCTGAAACAATCACAGCAGGGTTCAATTCAACTACTGTATTTTTAACTGCTGAGCAATGACGATGGGTAAATTTGGTCAAGGCGCCAGTTCCAAGGCCAAGTTGAGCAATCTGCATGCCAGGTTTGGTTTCTAGAAATAGTAACCAAGCCATCATCTGTTGGTTGTACTCTAAATAGATTTCATCAGGGTCGCGAATGCGCATAGCCCCTTGAATCAGTTCAGTGCCAAAATGAAGATATCGAATCCCACCACTTTCAGAGAAAGTTACAGGCTCCATCGATATCGCATTTGAATCTGTCAACTTACTTAGCCCATACGCGAGCATTGCGGAATAGGCGCATCCAGGGACTTGCTCCATCAGGAGTATCCAACCACTGCGGTGGACACCAGCTCATTTGCACTGCTCTAAATACGCGCTCAGGATGGGGCATCATGACGGTAAAGCGGCCATCAGGAGTCGTAACCCCGGTCAAACCACCTGGTGAGCCATTTGGGTTCATTGGATAAGTTTGGGTTGGATTGCCCTGATGATCTACAAAGCGCATTACCGCTAGACCCTGCTTATTAATTGCCTCGAGGTTTCCTTGCTGATTAAAGTTTGCAAATCCCTCACCATGGGCAATGGCAATAGGTAAATGACTACCAGCCATCCCTTGGGTAAAGATTGAAGGCGATGACATCACTTCAGCCATCACCAGACGGGCTTCATACTGTTCTGACTGGTTACGGGTAAATTTAGGCCAGTTTTCTGCGCCAGGAATAATGCCCGATAGATTGCTCATCATTTGACAACCATTGCAAACACCTAATGCAAAGCTATCTTGACGCTCAAAAAATGAAGAAAATTGATCTCGTAGTTGGCTATTAAAAAGAATTGTTTTTGCCCAGCCCTCGCCTGCGCCGAGCACATCCCCATAACTAAAGCCACCACATGCAATCAATCCACGGAAATCGTCTAACTTTGCTTTTCCAGAGAGTAAGTCAGACATATGCACATCGTACGTATCAAATCCCGCCCAATTCATAGCATAGGCCATTTCAACATGGGAATTAACGCCCTGCTCGCGCAGAATGGCGATCCTAGGCGCCAAGCCCTTATTGATATATGGCGCAGAAATATCCTCAGCGATATCAAAAGTTAATACAGGCGACATGCCAGGGTCGGCAATATTATCAAGCAAAGCAAACTCACTATCAGCGCAATCGGGATTGTCTCTTAAGCGAGCAATTTGATAGCTTGTATTGGTCCACATCTTTTGCAAAACTTCTCGAGCTTGAGCAAAAATGGATTTAGCATCGCGCCAAACCTCTATTCGACCATTGGTATTGGGTTTGGCAATCACATGGCTGCAGGCACTAAGACCCAGTTTGCGCAAGGTATTAAAGACCGCCTCACGATCTTCTTTTCTAATTTGAATCACCGCACCTAATTCTTCGTTAAATAAGGCGCGCAAAGTTTGCTCATGACGACGACCTGAAACTTGTTGGGCCCAATTCTTGGCATCACCCCAATCTGCCTCTTGGCCTACATCAATGGCAATCATGTCTACATTGATTGATATACCGCAATGAGAAGCAAAAGCCATCTCTGCAATACAGGCCAATAGTCCGCCATCAGAGCGGTCATGATAGGCTAGCAATAGATTGTCTTTTCTAAGCTCAATAATCGCAGTTGCTAAGGCCTTGAGATCTTCTGGGTGATCTACAGTGGGAGCAGATTTTCCGGATTGATTGAGGACTTGGGCCAAGATGCTCCCAGCCATACGATTTTTGCCCCGGCCTAAATCAATTAAGATCAGTTCGGTATCCAGTGACTTACCAGAAATGTCTTTTAATTTTAGTTCTGGGGTAATGGTTTTGCGTACATCTTGAACTGGAGAAAAAGCAGAAATAATTAGAGAAACTGGGGAAACAACTTTTTTATCATGACCATTTTCTTGCCAAGCAGTTGCCATGGAGAGTGAATCTTTGCCCACAGGAATGGAAATTCCTAGCGCTGGGCATAGATCCATGCCAATGGCTTTGACTGAATCATACAGTTTGGCATCCTCACCTGGTGAGCCACAAGCAGCCATCCAATTGGCGGAAAGTTTCACATCCTCTAGGCAGGCAATGTCGGCAGCTAGTAAATTCGTGATCGCTTCACCAACCGCCATTTTGGCTGCTGCAGGTGCGTCGATTACCGCCAATGGAGTGCGCTCACCCATCGTCATCACTTCACCGCGGTAGCCCTTGTAATCCATCAAAGTGACAGCGCAATCAGCTACCGGAACTTGCCATGGCCCCACAAATGGATCGCGGGCGTTTAAACCACCAACAGTGCGATCACCAATAGTAATTAAGAATGATTTGCTCGCTACAGTGGGCTGTTGCAGAACCCAAGCTACACAATGATCTAAATCTGCATCAGTAACATTTAGTTCATCAAAGTGTTGAGCAACACGTTTTACATCGCGATGCATCTTAGGAGGCTTGCCCAGTAGAACCTCCATTGGCATATCAATTGGCGATGCGGCATCTGTGCCAACAGCTTGTTTGTTGTCAGTTAGTTTGAGTTGACGTTCTGCAGTAGCTTCACCAACTACGGCAAATGGACAGCGCTCACGTTCACAAAATGACTTAAATAGATCAAGATCTTTAGCTTCAATGGCTAATACATAGCGTTCTTGAGATTCATTGCACCAAATTTCTGCAGGGCTCATGCCGCTCTCTTCAAGCGGAACATTGCGTAACATAAACTTGGCACCTAAACCAGCCCCGTCAGCAAGTTCTGGGAAGGCATTTGAAAGACCACCAGCACCAACATCATGGATAGACACGATGGGGTTTTTTTCACCCAAGGCACGGCAAGCGTTAATGACTTCTTGTGCTCGACGCTCCATCTCGGGGTTGCCGCGTTGCACAGAATCAAAATCTAAATCGGCGGTATTTGTACCAGTAGCAACAGAGCTTCCTGTAGCGCCCCCCATGCCAATTCGCATCCCTGGGCCACCAAGTTGAATGAGTAAGTGCCCCGCCTTAATTTCTTTTTTAGAGGTGTGAATTGATTCGATACTGCCAATACCGCCAGCAATCATGATTGGCTTGTGATAACCCCGACGAACACCCTCAATGGTTTGTTCAAATACTCGAAAATAACCGCCAAGTATTGGACGACCAAATTCATTATTAAAGGCGGCTCCACCAAGGGGTCCATCAATCATGATTTGTAGAGGTGTTGCTATGCGCTCTGGCTTCCCGTACTTTTCTGTTTCCCAGGGCAGTTCTGTGCCAGGAATATTCAGATTGGAAACAGAGAAGCCTGTTAGACCAGCTTTTGGTCTACCGCCAATACCAGTTGCGCCCTCATCCCGAATCTCACCACCCGCACCAGTAGATGCCCCTGGAAATGGTGCAATCGCTGTAGGATGATTATGGGTCTCCACCTTCATTAAGGTGTGCACTAAACGCGAATCTTTTTCATAGCGATGATTCTCGCCTTGCGGGACCCATGTTTCTACCTCGCAACCAGCCATGACCGCAGAATTATCTGAGTAAGCAACAATCGTGCCTTTTGGCTGCAATTGATGGGTATTGCGGATCATGGAGAATAAAGATTTCTCCTGATCATCACCATCAATAGTCCAACTGGAGTTAAAAATCTTATGACGACAATGTTCGCTATTGGCCTGAGCGAACATAATGAGCTCAACATCGCTAGGATTACGTTCGAGACGAACAAAATTCTCAGTAAGATAGCTCACCTCATCATCGGATAATGCAAGCCCCAATTCTTGATTGGCTTTATCAAGCGCAGCCCTGCCTTCACTCAAAACAGGGATACGCGCAAGAGGTCGATCTTCCAGAGTTTGGTAAAGTGCGCCTGCCTCGTCTATATGATTAATAACGGCCTCAGTCATACGATCGTGCAATGCAGATAAAACCGCTTGCATCTGCTCATTACTGAGGGACTTTTTACTATGCCAAGTAAATTGAATGCCTCTTTCGATTCGCAAAACATCTAAACCACACTGGCGAGCAATATCAGTAGCTTTGCTAGCCCAAGGGGAAACCGTTCCAAAACGTGGGATGGTTATTGCAGTTTGCTTCGTAACACCTTTACCAAACCAAGATTTACTCCCATCTTGAGAGTCAAAAGCTTGACCATAAGTGAGCAGGCTTTGTAAAACTTCGCGACTTTTGGCGCTCAGCTCATCATCGGACCAGATGAAATGAAGATATTGAGCCTGGATAGACTCAAGTTGAATACCTTTGGCAGCAAGCGAGGTTAAAAGTCGCTTTTGACGAAAGGCAGATAGGGCGTTAGCCCCTGGCAAGCAACAGAATGAAAACATCATCAGATTATAAGGTTTTGCTTAAACCAAACTCCCGCCCTGCAGGGTTAACTGACGAGTGCACTTTGCGGCTAAGGCAGGGTCATGGGTTACCAAGACCAAAGTGGAAGAATTTTCTGCGTTTAACTCAAAAAGGAGCTCAATCACTCGATTTCCACTGGTCTCATCCAGGCTTCCGGTAGGCTCATCAGCAAATAAAATAAAGGGTTGATTGACAAACGCTCTGGCCAATGCAACCCGCTGTTGCTCTCCTCCAGACAAGGTTTTGGGGAAATGATTTAAGCGTTGCCCAAGGCCTACCCTTTCAAGCCAAATTGCAGCTTTTTCTTTGGCCAAAGCCATATCCATACCAGAAAGTTCAAGTGGAAGCATCACATTTTCCAAGGCATTTAATTGGGGCAGTAACTGAAAAGACTGGAATACAAACCCGACGAATTGTCCTCGCAGCTTTGCACGACCGTCCTCGTCCAGTGTAGAAAGGTTTTGACCCATAATTTGAACATGGCCACTGCTAGGCAAGTCTAAGCCAGCTAACAAACTCAATAAAGTACTTTTACCCGACCCTGAGGCTCCAACAATGGCAACACTTTCGCCTTGCCGAATAGCAAAATCAATATCATGCAAAATACTCAAATTCCCGTCGACAGTTTTAACCACCTTCCCAAGGTGGTGGGCGATGATGGTTTCTGTAGATGTATTCATTTGAAATCTTTTTGAAGATCAGATAATGCGAGATCGGTCCTTATATATCAAAAGGAAATTCATTCTCCTAATAGGCTTATTTTGCCTGTTTATGAGTATTCATACTTGGTCCCATGCTAACCCAGTGATTTTGGTCTTAGGTGATAGTCTTTCTGCCGAATATGGTCTACCTCGTGGATCAGGCTGGGTAAGCCTTCTAGAGGCCCAATTAAAGAAAATCAACAGCCCGGCTAGCGTATTTAATGCCAGCATTAGTGGAGAAACGACAGCAGGTGGCCTAACTCGCCTACCAGCGCTCTTGGCGAGCAAAAAACCCTCTGTTGTCATGATAGAGCTTGGTGCAAATGATGCATTGCGGGGTCTTCCATTAAGCGAGACAGAAGCTAACCTGCGCAAGATGATTGGGATGAGCAAGAAGCTTGGCGCAAAGGTACTGCTCTTCGGTATGCAAATTCCACCAAATTATGGACAAAGTTATACGAACCAGTTTAAAGCTCTCTACCCCTCATTAGCTAAGGAAGAAAAGATTGATTTGATTCCATTTTTTCTCGCAGGGGTTGCAACAAGACCGGAGTTATTTCAGGCTGATCGCATTCATCCCAATGTAGCCGCGCAAACCATTCTCTTTAATAACGTATGGGGCGCCATGGGCCCATATCAACCGTTATTGAAGTAGCGATTAACTGCCAGAGCTAGCGCTTGACGCCTTTAATGGGTTGATAACTTTGACGTTAGCACTATCTCGCCAGTAGCTCATAAATCCAGCAAATTCTGCTTGTGCTGCAAGAGCCTGAATCTGACTGGCTTGAGCCTTGAGTACTTTTTGGTCCGTATTGCTTGGTTGACGAACTTGATCAATTCGATAAATAGTTATACCAACGCCAGGATTTGTAACCGAAACAAACGCCGGTAACTTATCTGGACTTACGTTCATAACTTGATCGAGGGATTGCCCCAAAAGATTGCCGGGCTTGTTGCGTGATATCCAGATGGGACTGGCAAATCCACTGGCGATCTTTGGATCATTCTCTAAAGCGCTGAACTTCTCATTTGCTGCCTCAACAGCAAGCTTTTCAGCGGCACGTTGAATGACTTGACGCTTCACCTCAGATGAGACTTGTGCAAATGGCAAAGTTTGGGCCGGATGCAATGTCACTACACGAGCAGAAACAAAAACTCCTGGCGAGATTTGAACTGCTTCAATATTGCGCTTGTTATTACGTGCCTCTTCACCAAAGAGCGCTTGAATAACTTTGGGGTTAGTCAGCGGATGGTCTTTTGAGACGCCAGCAGGTCCACTACGAGTGACGCCCTTTTGCGTTTGGATGCTTAACTTTAATTTATCGGCAGCAGGCTTCAGGCTATCGGACTGGTCATAAGTCATATTAGCAAATACATCCGCTTTTTCGCTAAATACCTTGGGATCTTCTTTGGGGTCAGCCTTCAGAACAAGGTACTCTACATCAAGGTATTCGGGCTGTTCAAATAGCCTAGCATTAGCCTCATAAAATGCCTTTAATTCATCCGCACTTGGATTGACCTTGGAAACATAATCCTTGGCACTAAATTGCAAGGCTTGAACCTGTCTTTCAGTGTCATACAACGAAGAAATAATTCCAGATAGTTTCGGATTGGCCAATTCGGTACGAGCTACAGAATTGACAAGCTGGGCGATCTTAAGCTCAAAACTTTGGCTAGCATAAAACTGCTCTTCATTCATGCCATTATTTGCTAATAGCTGCTTGAAACGAGCATCATCGAAAGTTCCATCTTCGCGATATAGAGCCCGAATTTGGGGAATCTTTTGCAAACTGCTGACCAACTCTTTTTTACCTACCTGTAAACGAAGATCGTTGACAGCAAAACCCAGAATTCGTTGCTGCAATAACTCGTTAAGGATAGCTTGACGAAATGGCTGACTTTGTGCGATTTGGGGGTTTCCGCCAATGCGTTCAGCTTGACGCTTCGCAGCCATGTCCACTTCTTGCAAAGTAATAGGCTTACCATTTACTTTTACTAAATCAGTCTCCTTGTCCATAAATTCGGAATAACTAGAAATTCCAAACAATGCAAATGAAGGAACAATAAACAGCATTAAAGCAAACTGAAGAATTTTTTGGTGCTTGCGTACAGAATCAAACATGAGTTAATTGCCAATTAATGAGGTCGATACTGATAGTTTACTTGCCGAATGCTCTAAGCAGATAGAGCGAGAAAATCTTGAGAGTAATTAGTAAAACTCTGGATGGTATTTGGGGAAACTGGTGGGCGCTGACGGGATCGAACCGCCGACATTCTGCGTGTAAGGCAGACGCTCTACCATCTGAGCTAAGCGCCCCAAAATTTAATACAGACAAGATTGTAACCTAGAGTGAACCTTAGAAGGGATTGTTCATCAAGAGTGAGCTTAAAAAAACTCAAATAAGAAGAAAAATCCCCCCTCCTTTAGGTAGTAAGATCAATGTCAATCAATGCTTTAGAGCCTCTCCCGATGAAAGCTTTTCAGATGCCTTGCTGGCTTCAGCGGCCTTTTTCGCCAACTCTTCAGGAGTTGGATCAGGTAATGCTTCTGGTTTGCGCTCAAGCGCTAGTTCCAAGACTTTATCAATCCAGCGCACTGGAACAATTTCAATGGCATTTTTCACGTTATCTGGAATATCAATCAAATCTTTGACATTCTCTTCTGGTATTAAGGCCAGCTTAATGCCGCCACGGTGCGCAGCTAATAGCTTTTCTTTAAGGCCGCCTATAGGCAATACTTCGCCACGCAACGTAATCTCTCCGGTCATAGCAACATCAGATCGAATTGGAATTCCTGTAAAGACAGAGACTAAAGCTGTTGTAATGGCAATACCTGCAGAAGGTCCGTCCTTAGGGGTAGCGCCATCCGGGAAGTGAATATGAATGTCTTTCTTCTCAAAGGCTTCATCAGCAATTCCTAGTAGCCGAGCCCGGGAGCGCACCACAGTCTTTGCAGCCTCAACAGATTCCTTCATCACATCACCGATAGAGCCAGTACGGGTAATAACGCCCTTGCCCGGCATTACAGCAGCCTCAATAGTCAGAAGGTCTCCACCGACCTCAGTCCAGGCCAGGCCGGTGACTTGGCCAACCTGATTTTCTTTGGCAGCTAGGCCGAAGTCATACATTTTGACAGAGAGGAACTTCTCTAAATTGTCGGCATTTACAGTTACGGGTGCAGCCTCCTTTTTAAGCAGCAAAAGTTTGACGACCTTACGGCAAATCTTGCTAATCTCACGTTCGAGAGAGCGGACACCTGCTTCCCGAGTGTAGTAACGAATCATGCTACGAACAGCACTCTCCTCAATCTTGAGCTCATCCTTCTTCAAGCCATTATTTTTAATTTGCTTAGGAATTAAATAATTCGTTGCAATACTTGTCTTCTCGTCTTCGGTATAACCAGCAAGGCGAATAATCTCTAATCGATCTAATAATGGGCCAGGAATATTTAAGGAGTTTGATGTCGCAACAAACATGACGTCGGACAAATCAAAATCGACTTCAACATAATGATCCTGGAAAGTGTGATTTTGCTCTGGATCTAAAACTTCTAGTAAAGCACTAGCTGGGTCGCCCCGAAAATCCATGCCCATCTTGTCCACCTCGTCTAAGAGGAATAATGGATTGCGCACACCCACCTTAGTTAAGCTGGTCAAAATTTTGCCAGGCATAGAACCAATATAGGTACGACGATGCCCGCGAATTTCGGATTCGTCACGCACACCACCGAGAGCCATGCGAACAAATTTGCGGTTGGTGGCCCGTGCAATTGACTGGCCTAGGGAGGTCTTGCCAACACCTGGAGGACCCACTAAACACAAAATGGGAGCCTTAACACGGTCAACACGTTGTTGAACTGCAAGATACTCTAGGATGCGTTCTTTGACTTTGTCTAAACCATAGTGATCCTCATCCAATACCTTTTCGGCATTTGCAAGATCATTATTAATTTTGGTTTTTTTCTTCCAAGGAAGATTAACTAAGGTGTCAATGAAGTTGCGGATAACTGTAGCTTCCGCGGACATAGGCGACATGAGTTTGAGTTTTTTCAACTCAGACTCAGCCTTTTTCAAAGCCTCCTTAGGCATACGAGCGGCTTTGATGCGCTTCTCAAGTTCCTCAAGATCAGCGCCCTCCTCACCTTCACCCAGCTCCTTTTGAATGGCTTTGACTTGTTCATTAAGGTAATACTCACGCTGACTCTTTTCCATCTGACGTTTGACACGTCCACGGATTCTTTTCTCAACTTGGAGAATATCAATTTCACTCTCAAGATCAGCCAACAGACTTTCTAAGCGTTGCACAACATCAGTCATTTCTAATAAACGTTGCTTTTGCTCCAATTTGACTGGTAAGTGCGCACAAATCGTATCCGCCAAACGGCTTGCGTCATCAATTCCGCCCAAGGAAGACAGAATCTCTTGCGGTACTTTCTTATTGAGTTTTACATACTGATCAAATTGCGCCATGATCGCGCGGCGCAATGCTTCAGTCTCGTGAGCATCTAAGGAGCTGATCGACTTGGGGCTTGCTTCGCATGAGAAATAACCCTGACTGTCCTCGACCTGACTCACCTCTGCTCTTTGCACACCTTCTACCAATACCTTTACTGTGCCATCAGGCAATTTCAGCATTTGAAGAATATTGGCGATACAACCTACTTCATAGAGATCTTCGACGCCCGGCTCATCTTTGGCAGCTGTTTTTTGCGCTACCAGCAAGACATTTTTGCCAGTTTCCATGGCAGCCTCAAGGGCTTTAATGGATTTAGGGCGACCCACAAATAAGGGGATCACCATATGCGGAAATACCACCACATCCCGCAAAGGGAGCAAAGGCAGTTGAATCGGTTCAGAGGGTAGTAATAGGTGGCCAGGCATAAGGCAATTCCTCCAAAGTAGCATTCCGTAAAATTCACTAAAAATGCCGTACCACTAGATACGGTCATATTTTATGAATAGGATACTACCTATATGGGCGCCTCTAAGCGAAAAACAAGGGGTAAAAATGACAAAAATGAGCAAAAACCCTGTGAAAACGGCAAAAAAACTAAAAAATTAGGCTTTTTTGCTCAATTCTGCAGATTCATCACCTTGCTTGTAGACCAGGATAGGCTTACCACCATCAGCAATGGTGCTTTCGTCAATCACAACTTTTTGAACATTTTTAAGAGATGGAAGGTCGTACATGACATCCATCAAGGAGCCTTCGAGGATAGATCTTAGGCCTCGTGCCCCAGTTTTGCGAGCGATCGCCTTTTTAGCAATCGCAGATAAAGCTGCTGGACGGACCTCTAATTCAGAGCCTTCCATAGTTAGCAATGCTTGATACTGCTTTACCAAGGCATTCTTAGGCTCAGTCAGAATCTGAATTAGCGCGGTTTCATCAAGTTGCGCCAAAGTTGCCACAACTGGCAAACGACCGATTAGCTCTGGAATTAAGCCAAATTTAATTAAATCCTCTGGCTCAACTTCAATGAGTAAATCACTCACACCTCGATCATCTTTACCGGGCACCGTTGCATTAAAACCAATCCCAGTTTTAGCAGTGCGCTGTTGAATCACCTTTTCGAGGCCGTCAAATGCGCCACCGCAAATGAACAAAATATTGGTTGTATCAACTTGTAAAAAATCTTGGTTTGGATGCTTACGACCACCTTGAGGAGGAACGGAAGCCATGGTGCCCTCAACAAGCTTTAGTAAGGCTTGTTGAACGCCCTCACCGGATACATCACGGGTAATAGACGGATTGTCGGATTTACGCGAGATCTTATCAATCTCATCAATATAAACGATGCCACGCTGGGCTTTTTCTACGTTGTAATCACAGGCTTGTAAAAGCTTTTGAATAATGTTCTCTACGTCTTCGCCAACGTAACCAGCTTCGGTCAATGTGGTGGCATCAGCCATCACAAAAGGCACATCAAGCATACGAGCTAAAGTCTGAGCTAGGAGTGTCTTGCCCGACCCTGTTGGACCAATCAAGAGA
>JALRHB010000290.1 GCA_023253245.1 Polynucleobacter sp.
TAGCTGTTGCTGATCATAATGTTCCAACGACAGATAGAACTAAAGGGATATCAGATCAGGAATCAAAAATACAAGTAGATACATTAGAGTCAAATTGTAAGGAATTTGGTGTACAGCTCTTTGGTATGGATGATAAACGACAAGGAATTGTTCATATTATTGGACCAGAACAAGGTTTTACTCAACCAGGAACAGTTATTGTATGTGGAGATAGTCATACGGCAACACATGGAGCTTTTGGTTCGCTAGCCTTTGGTATTGGAACATCTGAAGTTGAACATGTTTTAGCAACGCAAACACTCGTTCAAAAGAAAGCAAAAAATTTTAGAATTAATGTTAATGGAACACTTCCATTAGGAGTAACATCTAAAGATGTAATTCTTCAAATCATTGGCAAGATTGGTACAGCAGGCGGAACAGGTTGTGTAGTTGAATATGCTGGAGATTTAATAAGATCTCTAAGTGTTGAACAGAGAATGACTATTTGCAATATGACCATAGAGGGTGGTGCAAGAGCTGGATTAATTGCTCCAGATGAAAAAATATTTGAATATTTAAAAGGTAAACCTATGTCTCCAAAAGGAGAAAATTGGGAAAAGGCACTCGAGTATTGGAACAGTTTGAAAACAGATCCT
>JALRHB010000291.1 GCA_023253245.1 Polynucleobacter sp.
CAACACCCCCTTTTTCGAGGATCTTGCCACCATCGACAATGCAAGTGCGACCATAACCCTTGAGCTTGCTATCTTCAGGCTTATGCCATTCATCAGCGACAAAGGCTTTGCCATCGAGAGCACCCATGGCACTGGTGATGCGATCTTGCAGGCCCCAAAAGTAATCCTTGAGGGCGGTGATGTTGATGGGGGTAGAAGAACTTGTTAAATCAGGCATCCGTAAATTGTAATTTAGCTAAGTGCGAGTACAGTCCTTCATTATTAACAAGGCTCGCATGATCTCCGATCTCCACAATGCGGCCATTTTCAATGACGACAATTCGGTCTGCTTTCTTAACAGTGGCAAGTCGATGCGCAATTACTATAGTGGTTCTGCCTTTCATAGCCACCTCTAGCGCCTGCTGTACTAATCGCTCTGATTCTGCATCCAATGAACTTGTCGCTTCATCTAATAAGAGTATGGGTGGATCCTTTAGTAATGCCCTGGCAATGGCGATACGTTGTTTCTGTCCGCCAGATAGTCGAACACCACGATCGCCTAAATAGGTGTTATACCCATCTGGTAGTCTAGTAATGAATTCATCAACGGATGCCAGTTTAGAGGCTTGAAT
>JALRHB010000292.1 GCA_023253245.1 Polynucleobacter sp.
AAGGCTGCGCAACCTTGCTTTAGTTTTTGGTGCTCCGAACAGGAGTTGCGCCTGTTTCTCCGGGTTACAAATCCGGTGCATCACTGACAATGCTTTCGGAGCTTACGCTTTGTTTGGTCTCCGATGTAGGATTTGAACCTACGCTATGCCTGCTCCCAAAGCAGGTGCCATACCAGACTAGGCGAATCGGAGATTTGGCTCCATCTGTTGGGTTCGAACCAACCTCATTCGGTTAACAGCCGAAGGTACTCGCCGAGAATACTAAGATGGACTAGTTGTATTGTACTATACCTTTGGTGCCTCGAACCGGGATCGAACCGGTACGCCGTTTTACCAGCGTCGGAGTTTAAGTCCGGTGTGTCTACCAATTTCACCATCGAGGCTGGTGCGCGGGACCGGACTCGAACCGGCACGGTGTTGCCACCGTCAGGACCTAAACCTGGTGCGTCTACCAATTTCGCCACCCGCGCGGTTTTCATCAAACAAAACGGGCGGTCTGTGGGTCACAGACTGCCCGTCTGGTTTCGGTCTTTCGCGATTTTATCCGCTTCGACGCAGGCCTTGACGCACCTCATCGGGCACGTCCACCTTGAACCATGCGGCG
>JALRHB010000293.1 GCA_023253245.1 Polynucleobacter sp.
TGAGCCGAGGAATGCCTTAAAATATCTAAGCCTTCTGGATTTTTTCCAGTAATGATTGAAACCTCAGCATCCTGAGTCAATGTATAGCTTAAATCAACAAGCTGATTATTAACTTTACCTGCAAGTGCAGCACGAGCTAAGCCTTCACCAATATCCAATGCGACATCGGCAATTGTGAGATCTTTATCAAAAGACCTAGTGGACCCATCAGGTAACGTTATCTTTGGCATAGTTTATTTATGATTGGTAGGCGCGATTGGACTCGAACCAACGACCCCCACCATGTCAAGGTGGTGCTCTAACCAGCTGAGCTACGCGCCTATATTTCTACCAACGCGGCATTTTATAACAGCCACGCCCATCTATCAATCAACATTTATCCAAGCTATTGATTTAAATCACTTAACATCTTGCCATATCCCTCCCTATAACTGGGAAAAATTAATTGGTATAGATTTTTTTGAATACTCAAAGAGTTTAACCGCTTGCCTTTAATAGGTCCTACCGGCAGGTCAATCGCTTTTAGGCCAAGCTCGGCCCTGATCCAGTTGAGGACATCAAACAGGGGTGTTGAATGGTTATCGGTTAATAAAATC
>JALRHB010000294.1 GCA_023253245.1 Polynucleobacter sp.
AGACCGGGTGAGATACCCTTCTTCTTCTGATACTGCCATTCCCAAGCATCAACCAAAGCAACTGCTTGTGAGCCATTACCCAACAGAGAGCCATCAAGGATTGCGCCGCCATCATCATAAATGGTGATAGGTCGAGTGCTCTTACAAGTAATAAACTTACCCTTACCCTCTTTAGATTTAACCTCTAGCCCCATGCTTTCCAAAGCTTCTGTTGCTTTGTCAGACAAGTTGCACAAGTCAACCTGATACTTACCGCTCATCTCGTTGGGCTTTGTCAAAGATGCCCACATAATTTCTGCTTTGATTTTTACTGCTTCTGTCATAGTCTTTTCCTTAGTGTAAGTTTGTGTTGCCGTCTTCTTCGGCGATTTCATAGAACTTAGAGGTAACTGTGGCTAATAAGTCAAGCACCTCTAGTTCTGATAGCGTCTGGCTGAAGCTTAGGTGTACTTCACCTGCTTTCTCTGTAATAACGATGATGTTATCAGCATCCTTTAAAACAGCATCCAGATTATCTAACTCTCTTGCGTTCAATGTGTATCCTTCCAAGTGTTTCCTACATTGTACTCTCCTGTCAAGGGGCAGCGAAGTTTG
>JALRHB010000295.1 GCA_023253245.1 Polynucleobacter sp.
CAAGTACGGCTGTAAGGAATCCCTAGTAGATGCGATCCGTCGTGCTACGGACGTGATGATGGCTGGAAAAGTAGCAGTAGTTGCTGGATACGGTGACGTAGGAAAAGGATCTGCTGCATCGCTCAAAGGTGCGGGTGCACGAGTAATCATCACTGAAATTGATCCAATCTGTGCGCTTCAGGCAGCTATGGACGGATTTGCAGTGAAGAAGATGGCCGATGCGGTCCAGGAAGCTGATATCGTGGTGACGGCCACAGGCAACAAGGACATCATCTCTGCTGCTCACTTCAAGGCAATGAAGGACAAGGCGATTGTGTGTAATATTGGCCACTTCGATAATGAGATTGACATGGCTTGGTTGAACGACAACTACGGCCATACGAAGAACGTGATCAAGCCACAGGTAGACTTGTACGAGGTAGATGGCAAAGAGATCATCGTATTGGCGGAAGGCCGCTTGGTGAACTTGGGTTGCGCTACGGGTCACCCATCCTTTGTAATGTCCAACTCCTTCACCAACCAGACGTTGGCACAGTTGGAACTATGGGCTAACTACAAGAACTATACTCCTGGAGTGTATGTACTTCCTA
>JALRHB010000296.1 GCA_023253245.1 Polynucleobacter sp.
CCTTGCCTCCGAGGGCGGTCAGCAAGTCGCTCAGGTTCGGGATCAGTTGGTCGAGCAGGTAAAGACCACCCTGAACGAGACATTCTCCTCAAGAAAATCAACCTCGGATCTCCATCACATTGCCGATACTGTAATAAGACCTCTGGCACAATCACTGGCCGCTCACCTGCCTGAAATCACAAAAGTGGAGGCACCACGGAGGCGAATCAGCGTCGGTCCGATTTTGAGGACAGCTCTGAACGAGTTCCCCTTCAATCCGATTCCGGTGGCTGTCATAAGCCTTGTGAGCACGTTGTATTCGAGAATCTGGAACCTAGGGGTTGCTGGACTTATGGAAACGCTCATTCAGGCATTGGTCATCGTCGCTATTTTTACTGTCGCCCAGCGAGCAGGAATTCGTGGCTGGGTTGTTCCACTCGTCTGGCTCGCCACTGGCTTCGTTGCGAATCTAACTTCTTGGATTGTCCTTGGTTACGACATTCAGGATGGCTTCATAAATGCCATCTATCTGAGCACCACTTTGGTGCTACCAGCCGGGCTTGTGGCGATGCTCCTTGCCTACGACAAGGAGGCCGAGCGCAAACTGGCT
>JALRHB010000297.1:0-249 GCA_023253245.1 Polynucleobacter sp.
AAAATATTTTTTTTAGAAATAAAAGTGAGGATAAATCTAAAATTTTTAGAAGATCAATCTTTGTAAGTAAAGATATTAAGAAAGGTGAAAAATTTACAAAAGACAATATTAGAGTTGTTAGACCAGGTAACGGTCTTGAACCAAAGTACTATAATCAAATTTTAAATAAAAATTGCCCATTTAATATTTCAAAAGGCGAACCGCTTAAACTCAAGAACTTAAAGTAATTCAAAAGTTTAATAAAAAACC
>JALRHB010000297.1:276-586 GCA_023253245.1 Polynucleobacter sp.
GGAAATTTCTTTCCGAGGGTTCTAATTTTGTTTAGTGAATGTTTTATGAGTGTTCTCTAAACGGTGGGGAAATTACATTCCCATTCCGCCCATACCACCCATACCACCCATACCGCCCATTCCTCCAGGCATTCCACCAGCAGAGTCTTTTTCTTCTGGCTTGTCAGCGATCATAGCTTCTGTAGTAATCAATAATCCTGCGATTGATGCAGCATCTTGTAATGCAGATCTTACTACTTTCGTAGGGTCAATAATTCCTTTTACGAACATGTCACAGTATTCTTCCGATTGAGCATCATAACCTTGAGTA
>JALRHB010000298.1 GCA_023253245.1 Polynucleobacter sp.
CGCATCGCTTCATTGAGTGCATCCTTTAGGGTACGGCTACCCGACTCGACCGGTACGACAGTCGCGCCCAATAGCTTCATGCGATAGACGTTGGGGCTTTGACGCTTGACGTCCTCGCTACCCATGTAAACCACGCACTCCAATCCATAACGTGCACAAATGGTGGCAGTCGCGACACCGTGCTGGCCGGCACCCGTCTCGGCGATCACGCGCGGTTTACCCATGCGCTTGGCCAGCATGGCTTGACCAATCACGTTGTTGATTTTGTGCGCGCCGGTGTGGTTGAGGTCTTCACGCTTCAAATAAATTTGCGCCCCACCGACTTCGCGGCTCATGCGCGCGGCATGATAAATGGGGCTGGGGCGACCGACGAAGTGGGCCAGCTCGTTTTTGAACTCACTCAAGAAATCAGCGTCGTGTTGGTACTTGGCGTACGCGTCGTTCAGCTCAGCGATGGCATGGGTCAGCGTCTCGCTAACGAAAGCGCCCCCATAGGGGCCAAAATGGCCACGGGCATCGGGTTGTTGGTAATTCATGGTTATCTCGATTGCTTGGAATTGGCGACTCAGCG
>JALRHB010000299.1 GCA_023253245.1 Polynucleobacter sp.
TTAAAAGGATTATCTGACCCCAGGAGGTCCTTGAGTTGACTCAAGGCCTCCTTTTTTAGCTTACGCAAGGTGTCCTTGCTTATACCTAGCATGTCAGCTATCTCACCCTGCTGCCTGTCGATACCATCCGTCAAACCATAACTGAGCATAATGACCTGGGAGTGCATGCCCGGTAAAGTGCTGATAACATCATGCAGGCGATCTCTGTCCATGCGTCGATTAACTGTCTCTTCAATGGGGTTTATTTCAAAAGCTGGATCATCCCCTACATCGTCAATGTAATATGTCAAGTACTTGGTCTGACTTAACTCCTTGAGATCCTTCTCCGCTACGTCAGGCAAGAAGCTCTTAAGGTCCTCAAAAGTTGCCGCCTCGTTTTTATCGTAAAACCGTTGGATTTTCGCCGCTAGCTGCTGCTTCCAGATAGGTAGGCTAACGATGCGCAGGCTAGCCATCTGCTTAAGAATACGTTGCTGTACCCAAAAACCAGCATACGTAAGGAACCTGTACCCCGTAGATGGTTTGAACTTCTCCATCCCAACAATCAGACCCTCGTTACCAGCCG
>JALRHB010000029.1 GCA_023253245.1 Polynucleobacter sp.
CTTTTTAGGGCTACTGATAATCGTGGGCCAGGAGAGATCTCTGCAAAACGCCCCCATACATATCAGTATTGCGTATGGTTAGCTGAGAAATTAGGGATCCCATTTCAATTTCCAGATCATCACCCATTTATGACCGTTGCACCACAGCGCCTATTGGCTCAAGAAGATGGAAATTGGGATATGGTGGAGCGCGCCTTTAATTATGTTTGGCTGGAGGGCAAGGACCCCAGCTTATCCTGGCCTCAGTTTTGTGAATATTTAGGTCTATCTGCCCAAACCCCAAAGCCAGATAGTCTGTCAGTTAAACAAAAACTGATTGCGAACACGAACTCCGCTAAAGATGCTGGCGCATTCGGAGTTCCTGCCTTAACCATCAATGACCAATGTTTTTGGGGGCTCGATACGATTGACTGGGTGATTGATTATCTAGCTAACCCTGAAATGTTCGATGCACCCTCTTACGTGCACGCCAAAACCAGCCCGTCTGGGCTGTAGATGGCGACGTCACCCCCATCCCAATACAATCGACTTATATTCACTCTACATTTATCAAAAGGATTAAGATCATGCGCAATATTTTTGCCTCCATCATATTTGCTGCAACCTGCTTAAGCAGTCTCAGTGCTCTTGCTGGCCCCAAAGTTGAATTTAAGACAACTATGGGTAACTTTGTTGTTGAACTCAACTCAGAGAAAGCGCCAAAGACGACTGCCAATTTTCTAAATTATGTAAATAGTGGTTTTTACAACGGCACTATTTTTCATAGGGTAATTAATGGCTTTATGATTCAGGGGGGTGGCTTTACTCCAGACTTGGTTCAAAAACCCACGAATGCTCCAGTAGCCTCAGAGGCGCAAAATGGCTTGAAGAACCAAACATATACTATCGCGATGGCCCGCACTTCCGATCCTGATTCCGCTACTTCTCAATTTTTTATCAACGTTAAAGATAACGAAGGCTTAAATTATCCTAA
The DNA here is from genome assembly GCA_023253245.1 of Polynucleobacter sp. Taxonomy (GTDB): domain Bacteria; phylum Pseudomonadota; class Gammaproteobacteria; order Burkholderiales; family Burkholderiaceae; genus Polynucleobacter. Next base: position 974 of record JALRHB010000029.1, read on the forward strand.
TGCCATGGGCAACGGTTATACCGTCTTTGGCAAAGTGATTTCTGGGATGCAAACGATTGATGACATTCGCAAGGTTCCGACAATGATTGCAAGCGCACCAAAGATGGGTCGTATGGCAGATGTACCGAGCAAAACAGTAACCATCGAATCGGCAACTGTTTTGAAATAATCAACTTTTTTTCATCCGATCCGATGATGATTCTGCTAGATGATGCTCAAAGCACTTCACTACAGCCGACGAGTCGCCTCTATCGAGAGCCACTGCGTAGCTGGAGCATCTCAGCTTCGAGTCTTGATATAGAGACTAAAAAGCGTATTGAACAATGTTTATCTGAAATCCAAGAAGCACTGCATCATGGGCAATTCTTGGTAATCGCTTTTAGCTATGAGCTAGGACGTTACATACATCGATTACCCCCCAGAATTAGCAATAATCAAAAAGCACTATCTCATCCCATCATTACAGCCTGGGCATTTAATTCGTTTGAAGCTTTAAGTAAAGAGCAGGCTGATACCCTTTTAAGCAAACAACTTGCTGCAAGGGGTCAAGATAGTACAGCATCAGGGGTTGCCAATCTTCACCAATCGCTTAACGAAGAAGAATTTACGCGGGATATTGATACCATTCGCGGATACATTCAGGATGGTGATTGCTATCAAATTAATCATACCTATCGAATCACTGGAGACATCTACGGAGAGCCCCTGGCTCTATACAAGCGTCTCAGGAAACGCCAGCCCGGAAGGTTTGGGGCTTACATTGAAGACGGTGAGAACTATATTCTCTCCCAATCCCCAGAATTATTTATTCAACGTAATGGTGACACCTTAACTGCTATGCCCATGAAAGGCACAGCCAATGCTCTGAGTGACTCAGCAACACAACTTTGTAACGACACCAAGAATCAAGCTGAGAATGTCATGATTGTCGATCTATTACGTAACGATTTGAGCAGGCTTGCATTACCAGGGACAGTTAAGGTGCCGCATCTTTTTGAGGTTGCAAGATATGGCAATGTCCTACAGATGACATCGACCGTTAAGGCTCAAGCAAAACCTAGTATTGAGTTATTTGACGTTCTGAATGCTGTCTTTCCATGTGGATCGGTAACTGGAGCACCCAAAAAGCGTAGCATGGAGATCATTCAAGAGCTTGAACCACATGATCGAGGATATTACTGTGGCGCTTTGGGCTGGTTAGATCCTAGTGGTGATTTTGCGCTGAGTGTGCCTATTCGCACCATTGAGATTCATCGCGATGAACAGACCCATGCATCTCGGTTTACTTTGGGTGTGGGCGCAGGCATCACGATTGATTCAGACGCGCAGCAAGAGTGGGATGAATGTCATATCAAAGCAAGGTTCTTAAGCGAGCTTCCTAGTGAAGTAGGCTTATTTGAAACAATTCTTGTGTCCAAGGGTGAACCAGCACAGCTTGCACGACACCTCAATCGTCTTGAGCATTCTGCAAAAGCCCTTTTAATCCCTCTCTCAAAAGATCATGTCATTCAGGCAATTAAAACAGCATGTAGTGATTGCGATAAATCCAAGCAATATCGATTGAGAGTTGATCTAGAGGCCAAAGGAGCTGTTACATGCCAATTAACTCCCCTGACGGCAATTGAAGAAAACGTAAAGGTTTTTTGGGCTAAAGATATTCTGCCCAATCCAGATAAAGCAATCATGCACTCTGGAAATATCTTGTTACAACACAAAGTCACCAGTCGAGATACTTATGATTTGGCATGGCAAAAAGCACAATCTCTAGGCGGATTTGATGCCCTGTTTATCAATGAAAAGGGGTTTGTAACCGAGGGTGGTCGCTCAAGCATTTTTATACGACCTCACAATGACGGTGCATGGCTGACACCTCCAGTCAACGCTGGGGTCTTGCCTGGTGTGATGCGCTCTATCATTCTAAATGACGCAAAATGGAATGCCCATGAAGCTAACCTTACTATCGAAGATGTGAAAAACGCACAGGCTATTATGCTCACTAATGCATTACGCGGCGTTATTCCGGCCTATCTTTAGAAAGCAAGCATGAAGTTCTGCTCCAACTGCGCCTCACCTGTCACCATTAAAGTTCCAGCAGATGATTCTCGTGAACGTCACGTCTGCGAATCCTGCGGAATGATTCATTACCTTAATCCTCGTAATGTCGTTGGAAGTATTCCCATCTATGGCGATCAAGTCTTGCTTTGCAAACGAGCTATAGAGCCACGTCTTGGCTACTGGACTCTGCCGGCAGGCTTTATGGAGTTAGGCGAGAGCACTAGTGCGGGAGCTGCACGCGAAACCCAGGAGGAAGCAGGCGCCTCAGTAGAAATTGGCCCCCTTTATTCATTATTAAATGTTCCTCATGCAGAACAAGTGCATCTCTTTTATTTAGCGCAAATGCATCAGCCAGATTTTTGTGCGGGCGAAGAAAGTCTTGAGGTGGCTCTATTTTATGAACATGAAATCCCCTGGCAAGAAATAGCCTTTCCAACTGTTAAGCAAACCCTTGAATGGTTTTTTGCCGATCGGGCTGCGGGATTGCTTCATCCCGATGCCATGATAGCCGTTAGGACTAGAGATATTCTCCGAACTGAGAAGATCTAGATAGGCGCGCAATTATGAGCAATATTGCATGGTTAGGTGCTCACGACCCCTTTCCCAATCCACTGATTTCGCCTGATCCTGACCCTAGCGTTCCAGGTTTAATTGCTGTCAGTGAACGTATTTATCCAGGTCAACTTTCTAGAGCTTATCAATTGGGCATTTTTCCCTGGTATTCAGATAACCAACCAGTGCTATGGTGGTCACCCAACCCGCGCATGGTGCTTCGACCAACACACTTTAAATGTCATGACTCCCTTAAAAAGACTATCCGACATTTTCTAAGCGATCCAAGTAAATCCCTCCAGGTTGATCATGATTTCCCGAGTGTCGTTCGCTCCTGCGCTACTGCCAAAAGAAAAGATCAAGATGGCACCTGGATTACTCATGAAATTATGGACGCATATGCCAAACTACATGAGGAGGGTCACGCCCATAGCATCGCCATTATTGATCACAAGCAGGTGATTGGAGGCTTATATTGTGTATCCTTTGGCGGCATGGTCTTTGGAGAATCTATGTTTAGCGATCAAACCAACTCCTCTAAACTAGCATTGGCCGCTCTTTGCGCCTGGTGCGCCCGGCACGCTGTAGAAATGATTGATTGCCAACAAGAAACAGCGCATCTTTACTCCCTTGGTGCGGCACCCATCTCACGTGAGCTATTTTTGGATGGCCTGCATAAGGCCCTAAAGCAAACTAATATAGAACTTCCTTGGATTTTTAATAAAGAGATACTGGGTCACTGGTTATGACGCAGCTAAAAGAACTTCCTTTAACAACTTTGCAGTTTTATGCGACTGCACCCTATCCCTGTAGTTATCTACCTGGAAAAATTGCTCGCTCACAAGTCGCTACCCCATCTCATTTAATTCATGCAGGGTTATACGGTGATCTAGTCAATGCAGGATTTCGTCGAAGTGGCTTATATACCTACCGCCCATATTGCGATGAGTGTCGAGCCTGTATCGCAACTCGCATTCCAGTTGCGAAGTTTCAGGCCAATCGTAGTCAACGTCGCTGTTTGAAAAGAAACCAAGGTCTAGATATCCGGGTCTTAAATCTTGGCTACCAAGACGAACATTACGAGCTATATCAACAATATCAAAGCGCACGTCATGCTGATGGGGAAATGAATCGCGATGATCAAGATCAATATATGCAATTTTTATTGCAAAGCCGAGTTAACTCGCGCATTGTGGAGTTTCGAGATGGGCAATATGATTCTCATCCCGGTAAGCTGCGTATGATCAGCATGATTGATATTCTTGATAATGGGATCTCATCGGTCTACACTTTCTTTGATACTAGCAATCCGTCTGCCAGCTATGGTACTTACAGTATCTTGTGGCAAATTAGGCAAGCACTTGAACTGCAACTACCCTATCTCTATCTTGGCTACTATATTCAGGATAGCGAGAAAATGTCATACAAAGCCAAATTTCAGCCCATTGAAGGTTTAATCGATGATCATTGGCAACCCATCCTTGCGCGATAATGTTCACTTATGTTCGATACCTACCCGCTTTTACGCCCCTGGCTTTTTTCTCTTGACCCGGAAGAGGCTCATCGCATCACACTAGACAATCTTGATCGAGCCCAGCGTTGGGGTCTATTGCGGTGTTTAATCAAACAACCAGCATCCGATCCGCGAAACCTGTGTGGTATCACCTTTCCCAATCCGGTTGGCCTTGCGGCTGGCTTAGATAAAGATGGTCAACATATCGATGCTTTAGCAAGTTTGGGCTTCGGCTTCTTAGAAATCGGCACAGTGACGCCCAAGCCACAAGCGGGCAACCCCAAACCTAGAATGTTTAGACTTCCTGATGCAAGAGGCATTATTAATCGCATGGGGTTTAATAATGATGGGGTTGATGCTTGTGTCAAAAGAGTTCGCCAATCCGAGTTTTGGCAAAACGGCGGGATCGTTGGTTTAAATATTGGGAAGAATGCAAGCACTCCTATTGAAGATGCGGCAAGCGACTATGTCACCGCAATGACAGCGGTATATGAAACGGCCTCTTACATCACCATTAATATTTCTTCACCAAACACCCAAAATCTTCGAGCTTTGCAAGGCGAGCAAATGCTGCGCTCACTTTTAGCTTCGGTTGACCTTGCCCGGAAAAGCTTGAGTGATCGCTACAGCACTCGCAAGCCATTATTTCTCAAAATTGCGCCAGATTTAGATGGTCAAGATATAGGTTTCATCGCGGACCTCTTGTTGGAATTTCACATCGACGCGATTATTGCCACCAATACCACTATTGCGCGCGAGTCTGTCCAAAACCTCCCCTTTGGTAATGAAGCTGGTGGCTTATCTGGTGCCCCGGTTCGCGAGGCATCAACTCATATCATCCGCTTACTTAAGAAACAGTTGGATGATCGAATCCCGATAATTGGGGTTGGTGGAATCATGTCCGCTCAAGATGCAGTAGAAAAAATTAAGGCTGGCGCTAGTTTGATTCAGCTTTATAGTGGTTTGATTTACAGAGGTCCTAAACTCATCTCAGAATGCGCTTCCGCCCTTAAGGACCTCTAAGCATTTGCTGTAAATGATACCTCTGATTTCATATTGTGCAATTTTGCCCAAAAATTGGCTACAATTAACCTTATGAGTAATGTGAAATCTACAAAACCTACAAAGGTGCCAGGTGAAGCAGGCAAAACTGCGATTCAGGTAGTAGACCGCATGATGAATCTACTTGATGCTTTAGCAATGCATGAGGATTCAACAAGCCTCAAAGTATTAGCTGAAGAAACTGAATTGCACCCTTCTACAGCTCATCGAATTCTGAATGATTTAGTAGCTTGTAGACTGGTTGAGCGTGGTGACAGCGGCACCTATCGCCTAGGTCTCAAAGTACTAGAACTGGGCAACTTGGTAAAGGCGAGACTCTCAGTGCGAGAGGCTGCTCAGGCTCCCATGAGAGCTTTGCATAAGATAACCGGTGAAACAATTAACCTCTCAGTCCGCCAAGGCGATGAGATTGTTTATATTGATCGCGCATATAGTGAGCGATCTGGCATGCAAGTTGTTCGAGCCATTGGAGGTCGTGCCCCACTACATCTAACCTCCGTAGGAAAGCTATTCTTAGCTAGCGATGACCCAAGTCAAGTCAGGGCTTATGTCACTCGCACAGGCCTTGCCGGACATACTCGCAACAGCATTACTGAAATGGCTAAGTTAGATGATGAACTAAACCAAGTTAGAAAAATGGGTCACGCTCGTGACAATGAAGAGTTGGAACTCGGTGTGAGTTGTGTTGCTGCAGAAATTTTAGATGACAGTGGTAAGTTGGTAGCAGGACTATCTTTGAGCTCCCCCACAGATCGGATTCAATCTGACTGGGTAAAGCTTTTACAAGATACCGCACTGCAAATATCAAAAGGCATGGGCTACAAACCCAAGACCACCGAATCTGGCTCTTAATTAATGATTCGTAAGGCTCCTACATCAGGCGGCGAATAGCTTGAGGCTCTCCTGATGGCATGCGCTCATACCAATCTTTAACTCTAACGGCATCTGCAAAACGAGACTGGGTTCCAACAGAGTCGAGGAATACCAATAAAAGAGGGGTGTTATTCACTCTAGCTTGCATCACCAAGCATCGGCCAGCAGCATTAATGAACCCCGTTTTTTGCAAGCCAATATTCATATCACCCGCTCGAACCAAGCGATTGGTGTTCACGAATTTCTGTGGTCGCTTGCCAATCATCATGGTCAAATCTGGCCAAGTTGAAAAGTCTCGAATGACTTTATATTCATAAGCCGAGCTCAATAAACGAGTAAGATCTTCCGCAGACGCGACGTTCTCACTCAGTAAGCCAGTTGGATCAGCGAAATGCGAATGGGTCATCCCAATTTCTCTTGCCTTGCGGTTCATGGCATCAATAAAAGCAGGCATGCCACCCGGATAATTACGGCCCAGAGTATGAGCCGCACGGTTTTCAGAGGACATTAGAGCCAACAACAAGGCCTCTTCTCTTGTTAAAACAGTACCGCCAGATAAGCGTGAGTTACGATAACTCTGAACATCGTCGCCATTGATCACTAGAGTTTCATCAAGAGGTAACTTAGAGTCCAGTACTACCATGGCCGTCATCAACTTAGTGATTGACGCAATTGGCAGGCTAACAGATGGGTTTTTTTCAAAATAAACCTCTTTGGTATCTTGATTAACCACCATTGCCACGCTCGACTTGAGGCTGAGGTCATCATGCTGGCCACGCAAACCCAGGGCAGTGGCAAAAGATGGTCTTGCTGGAGCGGGCGCATTAGTTCGGGTGACCGTTGTGCGAACGGCTTTAGGCTTCTTGTGAGATTTAGCAGTCTTTTTAGTATCGGCCTTAACTACCGCTTTAGATGAGGACTTTGATGCCTTAGTATTCTGAGCCTCTTTCTGTGCTGCCATACTATTTGTGGAGATGGTGACACCAACAGAAAGCAGCACTGCTAACGCTAATGGCCAAAGTCGTTTCAAGAGCATCTCTAATTTGCCTTCTAAAACTGTAAACATACAGAATGATAAATAACTTTTTTGAGTCCTCAAGGCCATTTGCTCTCAAATCATCAAAATAACCGTAATAATATCTAACTTACTTGGCAATAGTTGTTAAAGGGCTGATTGGCGAGTGTTTACCAAGACTACACCCGTCATGGTTAGCGCAAGCCCTGCCGCCATCAATACCGTAAATGGCTCATCAAAAATAAGCCAAGCTAATGCCGCAGTTGTGGGTGGAGTTAAATACAAAAGACTGGTTACTTTGGTTGCAGCACCCTTTCTGATCATCATAAATAGCAAACTAATGGAGCCAATAGAAAGCGGGAAAATTGCCCATACCAAAGCAAAAATAACGGGTGCATTCCATACCATGATGCCGGACTCAAAGAAATACATGCAAGCAAAACACAAAACTGCAGAAACCCCGAACTGTATAGATGAACCTGCCCGCAAATCAAACACAGGGCAGTATTTTTTCTGATACAAAGTACCAAAGGTAATAGATAGTAAAGCGGCTAAAGCGAGCGCGTAGCTTACCAGTGGAATATGAACAAAACCAATTTTTTCTGCGACAACTAAGGCGACACCAGCAAAGCCAAACCCTAGACCCACCCACTGTCGAGTGCTGACTGTTTCAGATACCCAAGCAGCAAACCATGCAGTTAGGATGGGCTGCAAGCCCACTATGATGGCTATCAGCCCTGCGGTCATGCCGAGGTAGACGGCAAACCAAACACCCATGAGATAGCCAAATTGCAGTAATAGGCCCGCTACCGCTATATGAATAATCTGTGATTTACTTGGCCAAGTCATTTTCCAGACCAAGCCCATAAATGCCATAGCCATCAAAACACCCGCAAAACGCCAAAAAAGGAAAGTAGCCGGCTCAACATACGGCATGGCCATGCGTGCGATAACAAACCCTGTACTCCATATCAGAACAAATAATGGAGCAATCAGATTTTCTAACTTCACAGGCATGAGTAACTTATTGAAAATAGTGGCTTTTTTATAGAGTCTTTGATTTTAGGCTCATTTCCTTATACCAAGTCAAACAAGCCTTTTGGGCAAAGAGCATTAATCAATAAAGCCTATTATTTACTTATTGCGGCGCAATATTAAGGATTTATAATTATTTTAGGGAAGCCAAAAAGTCGAACTAAGCGCAAAATATTATTAAAGAAAAAAGATGGGATAGGAATAGGACTATGAACTTAACACCAGAACAAATCGCTGCGGCACATAAAGCCAATTTAGAAACCCTTAGCGGCCTAACAAGTCAGGCTCTCCAGAGCATTGAAAAATTGGTTGAACTCAATATGCAAATTGCTAAGCAGAGCTTAAGTGACAGCATGTCAAACGCCAAAAGAGCACTTGAAGTTAAAGACATTCAACAACTCCTTGCGCACCAGGCTGAAGCGGTGCAGCCGATGGCAGAAAAAATCATGGCCTATAGTCGCCATCTATATGAACTTGCCCACGAAACCCAAGCAAACTTCACCAAGACTGCAGAACAGGAATTTCAAGCAGGCCAGAGAAAAATAAATGCCCTAGTAGAAGATTGGACTAAAAATGCTCCTCCTGGATCAGATGCCGCAGTCACGGCAATGAAGCAAGCGATTGCATCTGCAACGAACGTATTTGAAACTAGTCAGAAGGCCGTAAAACATGCTGTTGAAGTTGCACAGAGCAATATGCAAAATGCAACTAAAACAACTAGTGGATCTAGCAAAACAGGTAGCAAGAGAAAATAAGCCGCTTTTTACTTAACATGTTGCTGTGCGTTTGCTTCTAAATAAATACAAAGCCCCGTTTTGCGGGGCTTTGTGCTAATGCAAGACAACCAAAAACTCTAATCACCCCAACACAGGTGAAAACTTTAATGAGACTTCTTCTTGGCTGGCGGCAAATCAGTGCAATGACCAAGAGCCGCTTCAGCCGCTAGACCTACTGACTCGCCTAAGGTTGGATGCGGATGAATGGTTTTACCAATATCTACTGCATCAGCGCCCATCTCAATAGCCAAGCAGACCTCGCCAATTAAATCACCGGCATGTGTGCCAACAATTCCGCCGCCGATAATACGTTTGGTGTTTGCATCAAAGAGAAGTTTGGTAAAACCTTCGTCACGACCATTGGCAATAGCTCGGCCACTAGCAGCCCAAGGAAATAATCCTTTTTCATAGGCAATGCCCTGTGTCTTACACTGCTCCTCAGTCAAGCCAGCCCAAGCTACCTCTGGATCAGTATAAGCAACTGAAGGAATTTGTTTGGCATCAAAATAGGATTTTTCACCAGCAGCAGCTTCAGCAGCAACGTGACCTTCATGAACTGCCTTATGAGCCAACATTGGCTGACCAACAATATCGCCAATAGCAAAAATGTGGCTCACATTAGTGCGCATTTGTTTATCTACCGCTATGAAACCCCGCTCATCCACAACAACGCCGGCAGACACAGCATCAATTTTCTTGCCATTTGGCGTACGCCCTACTGCCACTAAGACCAGATCATATGTTTGCGGCTCTGCAGGCGCGTTTTCCCCTTCAAAGCTCACTTCAATACCATCAGGTTTGACTTGTGCTTTGGCAGCACGAGTTTTGAGCATGACTCTGTCAAAACGGCTAGCATTCAATTTCTCCCAAACCTTTTCTAAGTCTCGGTCAGCTCCAGCCATCAAACCATCCATCATTTCGGCAATGTCAATGCGTGAACCCAATGTGCTGTAAACAGTGGCCATTTCAAGACCAATAATGCCGCCACCAATCACTAACATGCGCTTGGGAATGCTCTTGAGTAATAAAGCGCCTGTGCTATCAACAATCCGAGGGTCTTCAGGCAAGAATGGCAACTTCACTGGTTGACTACCTGCAGCGATGATGGCTTTTTGAAAACGAATCACCTCTGTCTGACCAGTTAAATCTTGACCATTGCCACTTGTTAATTGAACTTCTACATGATTCGCGTCTAAAAAGCGGCCCAAACCACGAACGACTCTCACTTTGCGCGCTTTTGCCATGCCAGCTAAGCCACCGGTTAACTTAGCAATTACAGAGTCTTTATAGGCACGTAATTGATCAATTTCAATCTTCGGCTCGCCAAAACTAATGCCGTGTTTAGCCATAGACTTCACTTCATCCATTACTGCAGCGGTATGTAATAAAGCTTTTGATGGGATGCAACCTACATTTAAACAAACTCCACCAAGCGTAGCGTAGCGCTCAACCAGAATGGTATTCATTCCCAAATCCGCACTTCTAAACGCTGCGCTATAGCCGCCAGGCCCAGCGCCTAAAACCAATACCTCACACTCATGGTCTACCTTGCCACTATATTGCCCAGCAACAGAAGCAGATTTTGGCGTTGGTGCAGATACGGGTACAGATGTCGGGGCATTTGTCTGAGCCACCGCAGCTGGAGCTGTCAATGTTGCCCCTGATGACTCAATCTCCAATACAACACTGCCTTTACTTACTTTGTCGCCCACTTTGACAGAGATCGCCGTAACTGTTCCAGCTGCATCCGAGGGCACCTCCATCGTAGCTTTATCTGATTCGAGAACAAGTAAAGCTTGTTCTTTTTCAATGACATCACCAACTTTGATAAGCACTTCAATTACAGGCACATCCGTGTAGTCACCAATATCTGGTACGAGAATAGTTTGCTTTGTCATATATTCCCTTTAAAGTGCAGCACGACGGAAGTCAGACATCAGCTGTGCAATATACGCATTAAAGCGCGTTGCCAAAGCGCCATCAATGACGCGATGATCTGCACTCAAGGACAGCGGGCAAATAAGGCGGGGTACAAATTGTTTACCATCCCAAACTGGCTTCATAGCTGCTTTACTAACACCAAGAATAGCTACCTCTGGGGCATTCACAATGGGTGAGAAGTAGGTACCGCCAATGCCACCCAAAGAAGAAATCGTAAAGCTGGCCCCCTGCATTTGCTCAGGCTTCAATTTACCCTCTCTTGCTAAGCCGGCCAACTCAGAAGTCTCGCGAGCCAACTCAAAAATACCTTTTTTGTCAGCATCACGAATCACGGGAACAACCAAGCCATTTGGTGTATCAGCAGCAAAGGCAATATTGAAATACTTCTTCAGAACAAGATCGTCACCATCAAGCGAGCTATTAAATTCTGGATACTTTTTCAGAGCGGCTACTGCCGCCTTCATCAAGAAAGCAAGCATGGTGATTTTGACGCCCTGCTTTTCGTTCTCTTTATTAGTCAATACACGAAAAGCTTCTAGATCAGTAATATCAGCATCCTCATGATATGTAACAGCTGGAATCATT
>JALRHB010000002.1:0-7625 GCA_023253245.1 Polynucleobacter sp.
ACTAGATGTAGTGTTTAAATACAGCAATACCTTATTGTTTTTTAACGATTTTTTGTCCAAATAATACATAAAAGCAGGAAAAATATGACATACGCCAACCCACAGACAGTAGGACAGACTGCTGCTACTAATAATCCTGGAATGAACCCAACTGAGGTAATTAACCAAGCACCATCTGCAGGTTTTGTGGCCGGTGGGGTTGGTGGTGGACAGGCTACTCAATTGTCAGATTACAAAATTATTCGTCGCAATGGTTCGGTAGTGGCATTCGAGCCATCCAAAATCGCTATTGCGGTCACCAAAGCTTTCTTGGCGGTTAATGGGGGTCAAGGTGCTGCTTCTGCCCGAATTCGTGAACAGGTAGAGCAATTGACTCATTCAGTTGTTCGTGCTTTGTTGCGCAGTCGCCCAAATGGCGGCACCTTTCATATTGAAGATATTCAAGATCAGGTCGAGTTAGCGTTAATGCGTAGTGGTGAGCACAACGTTGCGCGTGCTTACGTTCTTTATCGTGAAAAACGCAATCAGGAGCGTGCTTCTCAGCAGGGTATTGCTCAGGAAGTTCAAGCTGCTACACAAGCTGGTGAATCCGGCATCAAAGTTACCGATAACGGTGTTGAGAAGTGGCTGGATATGGCCGCTTTACGCACCATCATTGAGGCTGCTTGCGAAGGTTTGGGTACCCACATTGATGCAAACCCAATCATCACTGAAACCATCAAGAATTTATATGATGGTGTGCCCATGGCGCAGGTGTATGACTCAGCAATTTTGGCATCACGCACATTGATCGAGAAAGATCCTGCTTATAGTCAGGTGACTGCCCGCATTTTGATGCATGTGATCCGTAAGGAAATTTTGGGTCGTGAAGTATTGCAAGGAGATATGCAGGCTGAGTACAGCACTTACTTTGCTAAGTACATCAACGAGGGCATTTCTGCTGAGTTGTTAGACCCACGCATGCGTGAGTTTGATCTACCAAGATTAGCTGCTGCCTTAAATGCAAGCCGTGACTTGCAGTTTAACTATCTTGGTTTGCAAACCTTATATGACCGCTATTTCTTGCACATCGAAGACCGCCGCATCGAAATGCCGCAGGCCTTTTTCATGCGTGTTGCGATGGGTTTAGCGCTAAATGAATTAGATCGTGAGCGTCGCGCTATTGAGTTCTATGAAATCCTCTCTACATTCGATTTCATGTCCAGTACCCCAACCTTGTTTAACTCTGCAACAACCCGTCCACAGTTGTCTAGCTGCTACCTCACAACAGTAGATGATGATTTAGACGGTATCTACGAGGCCTTGAAAGAAAATGCGCTGTTGTCTAAGTTTGCTGGTGGCTTGGGTAATGACTGGACTAATGTTCGTGCATTAGGAAGCCATATCAAGGGCACCAACGGCAAGTCACAGGGTGTAGTGCCTTTCCTTAAGGTGGTGAATGACACTGCCGTTGCAGTGAATCAGGGTGGTAAGCGTAAGGGAGCGGTTTGTGCTTACCTAGAAACATGGCACTTGGATATTGAAGAATTCTTGGAGTTGCGTAAGAACACGGGTGATGATCGTCGTCGTACGCATGATATGAATACTTCAAACTGGATCCCAGATTTATTCATGAAGCGCGTGATGGAGGGTGGTGAATGGACATTATTCTCACCGTCTAATACCCCTGACTTGCATGACAAGTATGGCAAAGCATTTGAAGCTGCATATGTTGCTTACGAGAAAAAAGCAGATGCTGGTGAATTAAAGCCATTCCGTCGCATTCCTGCACAACAGCTCTGGCGCAAGATGCTAGGCATGTTGTTTGAAACAGGCCACCCTTGGATTACTTTTAAGGATCCATGCAATATCCGCAGCCCACAACAACATATTGGTGTGGTTCACTCCTCTAACTTATGTACTGAGATTACTCTTAATACCAATGAGAGTGAAATCGCGGTATGTAATTTAGGTTCGGTGAACTTAACAGCTCACATGACGACGGATGCATCTGGCAAGATGGTTTTGGATCATGAAAAGCTCCAAAGAACAGTTCGCACAGCAATGCGTATGTTGGACAACGTAATTGATATCAATTACTACGCAGTTGCCAAAGCACGTAACTCCAATTTGAAGCACCGCCCAGTAGGTATGGGCATCATGGGATTCCAGGATTGCTTGCACATGCAGCGTATCCCATATGCAAGTGAAGAGGCTGTGAAGTTTGCTGATACATCAATGGAAGCGGTGTGTTACTACGCGTATCTTGCCTCCAGTGAATTAGCAGAAGAGCGTGGCGTTTACAGCACATACAAGGGCTCATTGTGGGATCGTGGCATCCTGCCTCAGGATACGGTCGCTATGTTGGCTGCAGAGCGTGGAGGGTATGTCGAAGTAGATAACTCATCAACAATGAATTGGGATAGCTTGCGTGCCCGTATCAAGCAGCACGGCATGCGTAACTCTAATTGTGTTGCAATTGCGCCTACCGCAACGATTTCCAACATCATTGGTGTATCGGCTTGCATTGAGCCTACATTCCAGAACTTATTTGTGAAATCTAACCTTTCAGGTGAATTCACCGTAGTAAATGAGTACTTGGTGCGTGATTTGAAAGACCGTGGTCTGTGGGATGAAGTCATGATCGCTGACTTGAAATACTTTGACGGCACCTTATCTAAGATTGACCGTGTTCCACAAGACCTGCGTGACTTATATGCGACAGCCTTTGAAGTTGAGCCAAGCTGGTTGGTTGAGGCTGCTTCACGTCGTCAAAAATGGATTGATCAAGCACAGTCACTCAATATCTATATGGCCGGAGCATCTGGTAAGAAATTGGATGACACCTATAAGTTAGCTTGGTTGCGTGGCTTGAAGACAACCTACTACCTTCGCACTATGGCTGCAACCCATGTTGAGAAATCAACTGTTGCTAGTGGTCAGCTTAATTCAGTTTCCAGTGGGGGTGGTGTCAGTGGGACTGATGCAGCAGCACAGCAAGCGGATGGCCCAGTTTGTACGATGCGCCCTGGGGATGCTGGTTTTGAAGAGTGTGAAGCATGTCAGTGAGCCCTTGGCCAGCTGATTGATAAAGAAAAGAATTTAGGAGAGATTTATGTTGAATTGGGAAGAGGAAGTAGCGCCTGCATTAGCAAAAGCTGGCCTTGCTCCGCAACCAGCGGTAGTTGAACCACAGCGCCCACAAGCAGATCAAGTTGCTATTGCGCCGCAAGTTGCTGCACCCGCACAACAAACGCCTGTTTCACCTGCTGGCGGCGAAACTCGTCGTGTCAATGTGGCAGATAAGCGTGTAATTAATGCTAAGACTGATGTAAACCAGTTGGTCCCATTTAAATATAAGTGGGCCTGGGAAAAGTATTTGGCCGGTTGCGCAAATCATTGGATGCCACAAGAGATCAATATGAATCGCGATATCGCGCTTTGGAAAGATCCAAATGGTCTAACTGAAGATGAGCGTCGGATTATTAAGCGTAATCTTGGCTTTTTCACTACCGCCGATTCTTTGGCAGCAAACAACATTGTTTTAGGTACATATCGCCAAATTACCGCCCCTGAGTGCCGACAATATCTATTGCGTCAGGCGTTTGAGGAAGCGATTCATACCCATGCCTACCAATATATTGTTGAATCATTGGGTTTAGATCAGGCTGAAATCTTCAATGCCTATCACGAGATTGATTCGATTCGCGCTAAGGATGAGTTCTTAATTCCGTTTATTGATGTTTTAACTGACCCAACTTTTAAGACTGGTACATTAGAAAACGATCAAAAATTACTTCGCTCACTGATTGTTTTTGCCTGTGTGATGGAAGGTTTGTTCTTTTATGTTGGTTTTACGCAAATACTTGCGATGGGTCGTCAAAACAAAATGACGGGTGCTGCTGAGCAGTATCAATACATCCTTCGTGATGAGTCAATGCACTGTAATTTTGGTATTGATTTAATTAACCAAATCAAGCTGGAGAACCCGCAGTTATGGACTTCTGCGTTCAAAGATGAGATCAAATCCATCTTTGAAAAAGCAGTTGAATTGGAGTACCGATATGCAGAAGATACGATGCCTCGCGGAGTGCTCGGATTGAACGCACCGATGTTCAAAGGTTACCTAAGATACATCTGTAATCGCAGATGTTTGCAAATAGGACTTGACGCAATGTTCCCAAATGAAGAGAATCCATTTCCATGGATGTCAGAAATGATAGATCTAAAAAAAGAACGAAACTTTTTTGAGACACGCGTTATTGAGTATCAAACCGGTGGTGCGCTAAGTTGGGAGTAATTATTTAGCAAAAAGCGCACAGCCGGCTAAATAGGAGAGTAGACGGTTGGATAGTTTTAAAAGTCAGCAAAACCAGACTCAAATCCAAAAACCCTTATCAAAGGGTGCCCGGGCTATTCTCTCCGTTTTTTTTAGCAAATTTAAGAAGCCGTTGCCCTTTGGGGTCACGGCTTTTTTTCCAAGATTCATTAGCGTGCAGCACTTAGCATCAAGCCGCGCGCCGATGAATGGCTCGCTCGTCGGCTCCAATCGATTGCAAAATCAGGCGGAAAAGAATGGTCGGGTCTTCTTAATCGGTAGTTTGTACTAATCCTCACGTGAAGGAGCATTACTATGGCAATCGCCAAGAAAAAACCTGCTGCAAAGAAACCTGCTGCTAAAAAAGCTGCTGCTAAAAAGCCAGCTGCTAAAAAAGTAGCTAAGAAGCGCCCAGCTGCTAAAAAAGCTGCTGCTAAAAAGCCAGCTGCTAAAAAGGCTGCAAAGAAGCGCGTTGCAAAAAAAAAGTAAGTAAGCCAGCTGCGAAGAAAGCGGGTAAAGCTGTAAAAAAGCCCGTGGCTAAGAAAGCTGCAACTTCAACTGCGTTGAATCCAGCTGCTGCTTGGCCCTTCCCAACCGGCACACGTCCATAAGTTTTACTTATAGTCGTGTGAAGTTCAAAGGGATCTCTTTTGAGATCCCTTTTTTATTATTCTTTGTGAAATTTGCATTTAGAAGGCATAACCAAATGCTGACTTGAACTGAGCAGCAATTTCAGCCTTACCCATTTGGTGATTTTGTGGCCCCTGATGGGTGATTTTGATTGATCCCATCAAACTAGCCAATCTTCCGGTTGTTTCCCAATCCATATCGTTTTCTAGTCCAAAGAGTAAGCCACCACGGAATGCATCTCCGCATCCAGTAGGATCGACTACTTTGGTGGCTGGCACTGGTGGAATAGCGATACATTTCCCATCACAGTAAATATCAGCACCTTCCGCACCCTTGGTGACAATCATCGCTTTCACTCTTTGTGCCACTTTTTCTAGGCTTAAACCGGTTCTTTGGGCGAGCATTTCTCCTTCATAGTCGTTAACAGCCAAATAGCTCGCCATTTCAACTAATTCCAACAACTCTGGACCATTAAACATGGGCAAGCCTTGGCCTGGATCAAAAATAAATGGAATATTGGCATCGGCAAGTTGATGGCAGTGTTCCCACATGCCTTGGCGACCATCTGGAGCAACAATTCCAAATTTTGCTGCACCCTTGTTGTTTTTGCTACGCTCTAATGCTACAGCTGAGACTTGATTGAGGTGAGAGTCACTCATAGCACCCGGGTGAAAAGCGGTAATTTGATTATTGGCTTGATCCGTAGTGATCATTGCCTGTGCAGTAAAGGCATCATCAATTTGACGAATATGGGTTGTATCAATTTTGAGTTGCTTTAATCGTTCTAAATAAGGTGCCGCATCCCCCCCAACCGTGGCCATGATGATGGGGTCGCCGCCGAGAAGGTTTAAGTTGTATGCAATATTGCCAGCGCAACCACCAAATTCACGACGCATAGTTGGAACGAGAAAGGCCACATTGAGGATGTGAATTTGCTCAGCCAGAATTTGGTCGGCAAATTTGCCTTCAAAGTTCATGATGGTGTCATAGGCTATGGAGCCACAGATCAAGCTAGACATATTGAGTTACTTTCTTATCAGGATAGAAGTGGGTGAGATATTAAGGCTTTATAGAAGCTCTTATTGAGGGTAAAAAATTCTGACGCGATAGCCAGCAGCAGTTTCTGGGAGTTCAATAGGTATTTCTAATCGAAAAATTTCTCCTGAGGGAGCCCCTTTTTGTAAAAAGTCAGGATGTTTCTCTTGCCAAGCGGTTGGTATCCAGTCAGTTGGAGCAAGAACAATCGATTGAACTTCCAATTCTTCTGCGTCGGTGAGAGAAATTTCTAAACTGGGGAATAAAACGGGAAGTGCAAGACGGTTTTGTATTACAACTTGCAGCGTAGATTGATTTAGAGGGTTTTTAAGGGTCTCTCTTGCGTTTTGGGGGATGAGAGTTACCGAACTTATTTTCCAAGCTGAAAAATCGCTTACAGGGCGATTTTCACATCCTAGTGCGTCACAGAGTTTTTTATCAAACTGTTGCAAAACAGAAAATGCATCTACTGCAATTCGGTGAGAGCTGCCATCAATGCGCGGAGCTAACATTGGAAGTAAGGAGTTTCGAAAGAAGTGCTCCCCTGAAACTAAAAGTAGCAGTAGCAAAAGACTAAAAAATATTAATTTAAGACTTTTTTTTTGAGCCAATGCTAAGGTATCTGCATTTTTCTCTGCTAGATTTGTTTTGCTGTCAATATTTGGGAGGGTGCCGTGCAAGC
Source organism: Polynucleobacter sp. (assembly GCA_023253245.1). GTDB lineage: Bacteria > Pseudomonadota > Gammaproteobacteria > Burkholderiales > Burkholderiaceae > Polynucleobacter. The sequence continues at coordinate 6,645 of JALRHB010000002.1, forward strand.
AGACCCAGCCTTCACTCTCTTTCCAAATAGAAAGAGTTAACCATTGGCTATACGTGGCTATAACCTCATCTGCCTGTCGTTCAAGAACTCCTGATAGAACAATTTTTCCACCAGGGCGCATCTTATTGACTAATGCAGGCGCAAGCACTTGTAGTGGATTTGCCAGAATATTGGCCATTACGATGTCGTATTTCATTTCTGCCGCTAGCTCTGGAGCATTTTCATTGGGCAATACAAAACGAATGGTTGTATTGTTGATTTCTGCATTGCTCCGTGCCGCAACCATAGCTTGTGGATCAATATCCGTGCCAACGACAGGATTACAGCCCAATTTTGCAGCTGCAATAGCCAAAATGCCGGATCCACAGCCGTAATCCAGTAGGCTTTGATTTTGTAAGGTAGTATTTTGCTCAAGCCACAAGAGACAAAGATGTGTTGTGGGGTGACTGCCGGTTCCAAAGGCTAAACCTGGATCAACTGCTAAACAGATAGCATTTGGATCGCTTGGAGCCTCATGCCATGATGGAACAACCCATATGCGCTCTCCAATTTGGATTGGAGCAAATTGACTTTGGGTTAGACGGACCCAATCTTGCTCTTCAACAATTTTCTCTTGAGGTTGTGGAAGATTAAATCCAGCTTCTTTGAGACTGGCCAATAATTCTGGAATGAAATGTTCCGCATCTGAGATATCTATCTCAGGATTAAAGAGTGCTGTAACTGCAGAACGATCCCAGGCTTGTACTTCGGGGGAGAGTCCTGGCTCTCCATAAAGAGGGTTTTCATCATATCCACCAGCAGCGGCATCTTCCACTGTGACAGAGAGTGCGCCGACCTCCAGTAATGCGTCACCTAAGGGCTCGGCAATCTCAGCGGGGACTGTGAAAACCAGTTCACGATAAGACATGAGTGATCTGCATTAGTGTGAACAAAGTATGAATTAGGGCTTGCCGCGACTGGCAGCTTGCTCCTCAAGACGAT
>JALRHB010000002.1:7635-36031 GCA_023253245.1 Polynucleobacter sp.
CTGGTGCCGCCTTCCATGAAATTTGGATCAAGCATCAGCTCGCGATGAAGTGGAACATTGGTGGTGATCCCATCAATAACCATCTCAGAGAGTGCAATTTGCATCCGGCGAATCGCTTGTTCACGAGTATTGCCATAGGAAATTAACTTACCAATCATAGAATCGTAGTTCGATGGCACTACGTAACCACTATAGGCATGAGAGTCCACACGAATACCTGGGCCGCCAGGCATGTGAAATGAACCAATCTTGCCCGGGCTCGGAGTGAACTTAAAGGGATCTTCTGCATTGAGGCGACATTCAATAGCATGACCACGGAAAACGATGTCCTTTTGGCGGTAGCTTAACTTCAGGCCAGCGGCAATGCGAATTTGTTCTTGAACGATATCGACACCCGTAATCATTTCTGTAACAGGGTGCTCCACTTGAACGCGGGTGTTCATTTCGATGAAAAAGAACTCGCCATCTTCGTAGAGAAATTCGAAAGTGCCGGCACCACGGTAGCCAATTTTTCTGCAAGCTTCGGCACAACGCTCGCCAATTTTGGCGATTGAGCGGCGATCAATGCCTGGGGCTGGAGCTTCTTCTATAACCTTTTGGTGGCGACGCTGCATTGAACAGTCACGTTCACCGAGCCAAATTGCGTTGCCGTGCGTATCTGCCAAAACTTGAATTTCAACATGGCGAGGTTTTTCTAAAAACTTCTCCATATACACTTCTGGGTTACCAAATGCACGACCGGCTTCTTCTTTGGTCATATTGACGGCATTAAGTAACGCTGCTTCAGTATGAACTACACGCATTCCGCGACCACCACCACCACCTGCGGCTTTAATGATGACTGGATAGCCAATACGCTTAGCGGTGGCGATAATTTCTTTTGGATTATCAGATAGAGCGCCTTCTGATCCAGGTACGCAAGGTACGCCTGCTTTAATCATGGCGCGTTTTGCTGAAACCTTATCGCCCATGAGGCGAATAGATGCGGCAGTGGGCCCAATGAAGGCAAAGCCAGACTTTTCAACGCGTTCGGCAAAGTCTGCATTCTCGGAGAGGAAGCCATAGCCAGGGTGTATTGCCTCAGCATCTGTGACTTCTGCCGCAGAAATAATCGCAGGCATATTGAGGTAGCTTAGTGGAGATGGTGCAGGACCAATGCATACTGCTTCATCGGCTAACTTCACGTATTTAGCTTCTTTGTCTGCTGTGGAGTACACCACCACAGTTTTAATTCCCAGCTCGCGACAGGCTCGCTGGATACGCAGAGCAATTTCTCCGCGATTGGCAATCAGAATCTTATCGAACATGTCGGCTCTGAGTTAGGTAAGAGTGAATTGGAAAGAGCTTTTGTTGAGCTCTGTTAAGCAATGATGAAGAGTGGCTGGTCAAATTCAACGCCCTGACCGTTCTCGCAGAGAATTTGTTTAATCACACCATCTTTTTCAGATTCAATTTCATTGAGCAACTTCATAGCTTCGATAATGCAAAGTGTTTGGCCAACCTTGACACTGTCACCAACATTTACAAAATTGGGTGATTCTGGGTTTGGAGCCCGGTAGAAAGTTCCTACCATCGGTGAGCGTGCCACAAAACCGGTTTCTGCTGGAGCCTGTTCAGCTGGTGTGGCTACGGCTGTAGGTGCACTTGGCGCAGGAGCAGCTTGTACAGTTTGGGTCGGTGCGGGTGCGGCATACACCACTTGACCAGTTGGAGCTGAAGAGCTGGTGTTAACAATGCGTACACGATCTTCGCCCTCGTTGACTTCTAGTTCAGAAATACCAGACTCTGAAACAAGATCAATGAGGGTTTTCAGTTTTCGGAGATCCATGGAAAGTTTCCCTTTCTAGTAATTCTTAATAAATAGTTACTTACGAAGGCGGGCAATCGCCGCCTGAAGTGCTAATTCATATCCAATAGCGCCTAATCCGCAAATGACTCCAGTGGCAATATCAGATAAATAGGAGTGCTTACGAAACTCTTCGCGCTGATGAATATTGGATAAATGAACTTCGGTAAAGGGAATGGCTACCCCTGCCAGGGCATCGCGAAGTGCCACGCTGGTATGGGTAAATGCGCCTGGATTGATGATGATGAAATCAATCCCATCTTGTTTAGCCTTCTGAATACAGTCAATTAATTCGCCTTCATGATTGCTTTGAAAGGTGGATAAATCGACTGAGTGAGACTTGGCGATTGCGCCAAGTTTTGCATGAATATCTTCGAGGGTGGTTTTGCCGTAAACTTCCGGCTCACGGGAGCCCAACAGATTGAGATTTGGGCCTTGAATCACGAGAATTGAAGTATTTTTCGACATAGATCGATATTTTTAGAGGCAGTTAGGTTCAATTGAAAAAATACAGCTTTTCTCTAAAACAACTTACTTCATGAAAAAGATTCTTCATCAAGTACGTGGGAAGTATACCTCTGGAGTTCTCGAAGAGCCCAAATTAACTGACATCAAAATTCACAATTTCCAAGTATTTAAAAGCAGATCAATAAATATAAGGCCTAAATAGACCTGATTTGCTAATAAAAAATGATTATTAAATGCGCTTTAAATACGTTAAATTGCTGATTTAATTGCTTTTCTTAGCTCTTCTTCGCTTATCTTTCCTAATTTACTGCTAGTTGCTTTACCCTTGGCATCAATGACGATTGTGTAGGGAAGTGCGCCTTGGGTATTGCCCATCTGTTTTGAAAGCGTGCTTCCTTCTAAGCCACCTATCACAATGGGGTATGAAACAGGAGTTATTTCTAGAAATTGACGAATGTTAGATGGTGAATCGATACCAATGCCGACAAATAAGACATTTTGAGCTTTAAACTCCGCTTGTAATTTGTCTAAAGTTGGCATTTCTTCAACACAAGGGGGGCACCAGGAGGCCCAAAAGTTGACGACAAGTACTTTTTCTCGCCAACTATTGGTATCAACCAATTTTCCATCTGGCGTTTTCCAAGAATTGTCAAAAAATGCCTTGATGGCGGGATCATCTGCAAGGTTGCTTCGATAAATCCATTGAGAAGTCAGTACGCCTAAAACAAGGGCAACTAGGCTAATTCCAACGATGTAAATCCACTGTCTTCGATTCATTACTGCTCCTTAGCTAAAATTTGTCCATGCATATACATATCTTGGGCATTTGCGGCACATTCATGGGCGGCATAGCCGCAATCGCTCGGCAGGCTGGACATCGCGTCACGGGATGTGATGCCAACGTGTATCCGCCAATGAGCACTCAATTAGAGGCCCAAGGCATTGAACTGATTGAGGGATTCTCGCCTGAGCAATTATTACAGTTTGAGACGATGCCTGATTTATTTGTAGTCGGCAATGTGGTCTCTCGTGGAAATCCCTTGATGGAGGCCATTCTTAACCAAGGATTGCCTTATATTTCTGGTCCGCAATGGTTGGGTGAGCAGGTGCTGTATGGCAAGCATGTTTTGGCGGTAGCTGGTACCCATGGGAAAACTACAACCTCAGCCATGCTTGCCTGGATCTTAGAGTTCAACGGTTACAAACCAGGTTATTTGATCGGTGGCGTACCCCTTAATTTCGCTGTCTCTGCCAATTTGGGCGAGGGGAAGTATTTCGTTATTGAGGCCGATGAATACGACACGGCATTTTTTGATAAACGTAGTAAGTTCGTGCACTATCGTCCTTGTACAGCGCTGCTCAATAACTTAGAGTTTGATCATGCAGATATATTTGCCGATTTGGCTGCAATTGAAACGCAGTTTCATCACCTTGTGAGAACAGTCCCAAGCAATGGTCTTGTGGTGGTAAATGCAGAAGAGCCGGCCTTAGAGAGAGTGATAGCTCGTGGTGCTTGGGCCCCAGTAGAAAAATTTGGGCAAGATCAACAAAATGCTTGGTCATTAATTTCTCAGGAAGATGATCATTTTTTAGTCTTGCAAAACGCTAAAGAGGTAGCAACTGTTCAATGGGCGTCAGACTCTGGGGTAATGGGACGACATAATCAGCTGAATGCATTGGCGGCAATTGCTTGCGCAAATCACATTGGAATTTCACCAAAGTATGCTGCCCTAGCATTGGCCAAATTTAAAAATGTAAAACGTCGCCTAGAAACTATTGGAGTGACTAATAACATCACGATATACGATGATTTTGCACACCATCCAACAGCAATTACAACAACAGTTGATGGTTTGCGTAGACGCGTTGGAAATGCACGCATCTTGGCGGTTCTTGAGCCCAGATCCAATACGATGAAATTGGGGGTCATGAAAGCTCAGCTCCCCACTAGTCTCGAGGCGGCCGATAAGATTTTTGCGTATGGGGCTAGCGCTGGTAAAGATTCACTGGGTTGGGATTTAAAAGAAGTTCTTGCGCCACTAAACAAGAATCAAGCAGATCGAGCATTGGCATTTGACGACCTGAACGCCTTGGTTACTGCAGTGACTAAAGAGGCAAAACCTGGCGATCATATTTTGGTGATGAGTAACGGTGGCTTTGGGGGTGTTCATCAAAAGATATTGACCGCGATAGAAGAGAAGGCTAAGTAATTTCATGAGATTAAAAGACAAAGTTGCTCTTATAACTGGAGCTGCAAAGGGGATAGGTTTTGCAACCGCAAAACGGTTTGCGCAAGAGGGTGCCAAAGTGATGATCGCGGATGTAAATCCCGAAGCTGTCAAAGCCGCGGTCGAGCAGATTCCTGGTTCAGAAGCTTATGTGATGAATGTCACCGATCGCGCTAGCATCCAGGCGGCTGTCGATCGGATCATGCAAGAACATGGACACATTGATATCCTCATCAACAATGCTGGTATCACACAAGATGCTCGTTTGGTCAAGATGACTGAAGCGCAATTTGATGCCGTTATTGATGTGAATCTAAAAGGCGTTTTTAATTGCACGCAATTGGTTGTGCCGCATATGTTAGATGCTGGTAGAGGTGCGATTGTGAACGCTTCAAGTGTTGTCGGTATTTATGGAAATTTTGGCCAGACCAATTACTCCGCAACAAAGTTTGGCGTGATTGGTTTTACGAAAACATGGGCACGTGAGCTGGGTGCCAAAGGCATTCGTGTCAATGCGGTTTGTCCAGGTTTTATTGCAACTGAAATGGTCAAAGCAATGCCAGAGAATATTCTGAAAGATATTGAAAGACGTAGTTGGTTAGGTCGACTAGGTACACCTGAAGAGATGGCCAATGTCTATCTATTTTTAGCTAGCGATGAAGCGAGCTATGTCAATGGCGTTGCTCTAGAGGCCAGCGGCGGGATTTCTCTTTAAGCATGCATCTTTTATATGAAGAGGGTGGCGATATTAAGGTTGCCACAGTTCAGTCTGCCTCAGGATCTGGTGATGCTGAGGCATGGCAAGCAACTAGTCTTTCTGGCAAAAAGATCAAGTTAAAAGCTAAAGAAGTTTGGTTGCGCTTTGAAAAGCCTGAAGCTCAGGCAGTGATGGATGAGGCTAAGGTTCTCTCCAAAGAAATTGATTTACAGCTTCTTTGGGATTGTGCGCCTGATGAGGAATTTGGTCTGGTAGATGTTGCCAATGAATATTTTGGTTCTCAGGCAAGCATTCCGCAGCAAACGGGCCTGGCAATTGCTCTGCAAGGAGCCCCCGTTTTTTTTCGTCGCAAAGGGCGTGGACGCTTTCAAAGGGCACCTCTAGAACAATTACAAGCGGGCATTGCCGCGCTCGAGCGTAAGAAAAAAGAGTTAGAGCAGCAGTTGGCTTGGCAGCAAGACCTAGTAGCTGGGGTCTTTCCGGAGGCACTAAAGTCACAAGCTACTCAGTTGCTCTTTTCCCCAGATAAAAACACTATTGCCTATAAAGCATTGCTGGCAGCTTCTACAGAATTGGGCGAATCACCGGCCCAGTTGATGATTCGATGTGGGGCAATTGATTCCCCCTTGCAGTATCACCAGGGCATGTTCTTAAGAACGCATTTTCCAGGTGGCTCTGCACATGACGAGTCAGTAAAAATAGAACCTTCTATCTTGCAGGCAGCAATTGCCGATTTACCATTGGCGCAAGTGGCTGCATTTTCAATTGATGACTTAGGCACTACAGAAATTGATGATGCTTTATCGGTTACTGCACTTGAGGGTGGGGGACATCGTATCGGCATTCATATTGCAGCCCCAGGTTTGGTGATTTCAAAGGGCGATGCATTAGATAAAGTTGCACGAGCTCGCATGTCTACCGTGTATTTTCCGGGCGATAAAATAACCATGTTGCCTGATTCTGTCATTGAGCAATTCTCTCTAGACGAGGGCGCGCCTCGTCCCGCTCTATCAATTTATGTTGATATAAATGCCGAAGGCTTTCTGAATAAAGAATCTTTGCAACTGCGTGCCGAAATGGTTCCAGTTGAAGCAAACCTACGCTTAGAGAATTTAGAGTATAGGGTTACAGAGGAGAGTTTGCTAAACGAATCAGATGATTTGCCGTTTCGAGCTGAACTTAATGTACTTTGGGGTGGTGCTAAGTTATTGCATGCGGGGCGCCAAGAGCAAAGGGTAAGTAATGGGTTGCGCGCTGAGCAGTTGAGCACTGTTGATCCTAATGCTCTAGCGAGAGATTTCCATTTCCGAATTCAAGAACACGATGGGCAAGAGCGTGTAGATATTTTCCCGCGCCAGCGCGGATCTATTTTGGATACCATCGTTGCTGAGTGGATGATTTATTGCAATAGTGCCTCGGGAAAACTACTGGCTGATCATGGTTTGCCAGGAATATTTCGCACACAAAAGGGGTGGGGTCCGCTACGTACACGCATGCAAACTACCCCAGGCCCACATGAAGGTTTAGGTTTAGATTACTACGCATGGTGTACATCGCCACTGCGTCGCTATTCTGATTTGCTTAATCAATGGCAACTCATTGCATTGGCTAAGCATGGCGTTGCCGCCAAGATGGTTGCACCATTTCCGCCACGAGATGCTGAATTGATGGGAATTGCGGCGGATTTTGAAGCTTGTTATCAGGCTTATGGTGAGTACCAAGACCGACTGGAAAAGTACTGGTGCTTACGCTGGATTGCACAAAATGAGCAACCGAAGTCGGTATTTGTGAGGCATCTCAAGGAGGGTATGTCTAGAGTTGAGCTTATTCCTTTGCATTTGCCAATTCCTGAGCTAGCTAGTCACCCTCGGATGACCCGTGCAGAAGTGTGTATTAGTGATGTCGATTTTTTGCAGCTCTCTGCCCAAGTCCGAGTTCTCCACGTGGAAACTCCAACTGTCCCTGAGAGTGATGCAAGTCCCGCCTAAGCTAAGCCAGTTACTCGAGCGCTTGGATAGTAGTTGGCGCCGTTATCCCTTTAGCTATGCACTAGCTCTTTCAGTTTTAGCCCATTTAATTTTCCTGTCATTTCGTTGGGGAATGGCTGAGATTGAGCAGCGTCGTTTAAATACTCCGCTAAGCGTTGTATTGGTGAACTCTAGTAATCAGATTGCACCTAAATCAGCCAATAAATTAGCGCAGGCTGATTTACGTGGTGGCGGTAGTACTCCGAATCAAGATGCAACTGCAACGCATCGCGCAAGATTAGGTGCACAAGCCCGAGTTGAAGCTTTAGAGAAGCAACAAAAGCAAATGCTGTCAAAGCTAGATGACGAGAAAACGCAGGCTGGCCTTAGAAAAAGTGGTGAAGAGAGTAGGGCTGTTCAGGAATTTAATTCGCTTGAAGCAGAGTTAGCACGGCGCATACAGGCTAATGGTCGCGAACCGCGACGCAAAACTTTGACAGGTGCCAGTACCAAAGCGGTAGCTTTTGCGCAGTACTACGATGCGATGCGTCAGAAAATTGAGAGCTATGGAAGTACTTTTTTCCCACGGGCCAATGGTCGTCCCTTGTATGGCAGTTTGGTGATTGTTGTCAGTGTTGATGCCCAAGGAAGGATAGCCAATAATGCACAAGGAAAGGATGGTCTCAGTATTGGACGCAGCTCTGGAAATCCTGAATTAGATCGACAAGCCTTGGCTATCGTACGAGCATCTGCGCCATTTGGCCCCTTTCCTGCCCAGATGCGTCAGCAAATTGACATTCTCGATTGGATCTCTACCTTTGAATTCACTAGAGACGGCTCTGATCGCTTGGAATTAGTCCGTTAATCTTTTTATTAATAATTTTTCAATTTCGCTTATCCTCTTCTCAATATGAGTTTTCCATCTCCTAATCTGCATACTGATCCGGCTCAATTTCCTGGGCTTGATGTCTATGTTGTTGCCGGTAATCCTATTGCCCATAGCAAGTCTCCACAAATCCATCAAGAGTTTGCAAAACAGGCTAAGCAAAATATGCACTACGGACTTTTGCTAGCCCAGTTAGGTGAATTTGAGGCAACAGCAGAAAAGTTTTTTGCTGCAGGTGGTAAAGGGATGAGTGTGACAGTCCCCTTTAAGTTGGATGCTCAGGCATTTGCAGATGCATTGACATCACGAGCCAAACTAGCAGGCGCTGTTAATACATTATATTTAGTGGGCGAACAAATATTTGGCGACAATACTGATGGAGCCGGCTTAGTGCGTGATTTATTAGCGCAAGGTCTTAAGCTTCATAGCGCACGCATTTTGCTCTTAGGTGCAGGTGGTGCGGCTCGTGGTGTGATGGGCCCGTTGTTGGAGCAGTCTCCCAAATGTTTGGTTATTGCAAATCGTTCAAGTACAAAGGCCGAGGAGCTAGTAAAACTTTTTGCTCAGCCCGCTAGCGATTATGAAGTTGCACTTGAAGCTCGCACTTTGATTGATTTAGAGGATTTAGTAAAAACGCCATATCCTTTTGATGTGGTGATTAATGCCACTGCTGCTGGCTTGAGCGATGAATCACCATTAAGTGATTTGGCAGCTGCTAATATTTTTACTCCCCAATCATTTGCCTATGATATGGTCTACGGAAAAGTTACCGCCATGATGCAACAGGCTTTGCATCGGGGTGCTCGCGTCAGTGATGGTTTAGGTATGCTGGTAGAGCAAGCTGCAGATGCTTTCTTAATTTGGCGTGGTGCAGATTTAAGCAAATCGATACAACCACGTGCAGTATTGGCAAAATTGCGCAATTCCTAGTTTGTCTACAAACTTTGATGCGGTGGATTTACTATCTCTTTAAATGTTTGCTTGGCGGTTTTATTGCCATGCAAATTTATTTTGTGATTCAGATTGGTATCTGGACAGCTTTTAATCCCAGCAGTACCGCATTTCAGCGGGCGGAGCGATGGCGTCTTTGTGGCATACATTGGACTTGCTCGATTCAATCATTCTGGGTGCCTTACGAGAAGATTTCTAGCAATTTAAAGCGGGCTGTTCTAGTTAGTGAGGACGATATTTTCTTTCAGCATATTGGAGTGCGTTTAGAGGATATGCAAAAAGCTTGGGCCAAAAACGCACAGAAAAATAGTGGCAAATCTCAGGCGCCTTTGCGTGGAGGCTCCACCATAACCCAGCAGCTGGCTAAAAATTTATTCTTATCTTCTGAGCAGAATTATTTTCGCAAGGGTCAGGAACTCATTGTTACCGGAATGCTAGAGACAATTCTCTCCAAGGAACGTCTATATGAGATTTATTTAAACTCAGTCGAATGGGGGGAGGGAATCTTTGGTATAGGTGCAGCATCTGAGCATTACTATGGGCTTAAACCAGAATGGCTAGATCGTGAACAATCAGCGGCTTTAGCTTCAGCTCTGCCAGCACCAAAATGCTTTGATAAGTCGAGATACTGTCGCAAAGCAAACATTCATTTTCCTACTCGCCAAGAATTCATCTTAGAGAATATGGATCGGGTGGTTTTGGCACCCATCAAGCAAGCAAAACCCCGAAAAACTGGTTCGTAGGGAACCTTTTCTTTCTACTTTTGAGTAGCGGCTCGTAATGCATCCCTGGTTATGACGGCGGCATTTCTTGCCGCCTGAGCAAAATCTGGACCAGAGCTTGCATACAAAATGGCTCTTGAAGAGTTAATCATCATGCCCGTTCCGGGGCGATTGGGGATGCAGCCTGCTTTAACAGTTGCATCGATATCCCCTCCTTGTGCGCCAATTCCGGGGATGAGCAAAGGCATATCGCCCACTATCGATCGTACTTTGGCGATTTCTTCAGGGTAAGTGGCACCAACCACCAGACTGATTTGGCCAGATGCATTCCAGTTTTGTGCAGCAAGTTTTGCCACATATTGATAGAGGGGTTCACCGCTAGGTAGCACATTAAGAAACTGCAAATCTGAGCCACCTGGGTTTGATGTGCGACATAAAACAATCACTCCCTTGCCAGCGTACTTGAGGTAGGGCTCGATCGTGTCAAATCCCATATAGGGGTTGACGGTGACAGCATCAGCCCCATAACGCTCAAAGGCTTCTAGGGCGTAGTGGTCAGCAGTGCTACCAATATCTCCACGCTTAGAGTCTAGGATCACAGGAATATGGGGGTATTTGGCCTTGAGGTAGCTTGTGAGTTTTTCAAGCTGAGCTTCAGCTCTTTGAGAGGCGAAGTAAGCAAACTGGGGTTTGAATGCACAGACCAGATCTGCGGTCACATCAGCTATTTCACGGCAGAACTCAAAAATACCCTCAGGCTTGCCCTTAAACATGTCAGGTAAGCGCTGGGGATCTGGGTCAAAGCCCACACACAACATACTGCCTTGAGAAGCCCACGCGGACTGGAGTTGCTGGCTAAAGGTATTTGAGCTGGAGTTCATTGGATTTAGGCTTATTTTCGTCAAACTGTCATGCTCTATAGGATAAACTAGCGCACATTCCTTAGGAGTTCACTATGATCAACTTGTTCGTCCTGCAAAATGGCCGCCTCTCTCAAGAGCAAGTCGAAGATCGCAATGAATTGTTGCAATACTCAAACCCCATCTGGATTGACGTGGTTAATCCGGAGGAGGAGGAGCTCTTATGGATCAAGGAGGCCTTTGGTGTTCTTTTGCCTGAATTGGATGATTTGGGTGACTTAGAGGCTTCTGCCCGCTATTTTGAGGCCGATGATGGCCACCTTCATATTCGTACCGATTTCCTATTGGATGAGGAAGAAACTTCACGCAACGTCAGAGTTGCGTTCGTGATGACCAAGCAAGTCTTGTTCTCCATTCATGATGAAGATTTGCCAGTCTTCCGTCTGGTGCGTTTACGCGCTCGTCTTCGCCCAGGCTCTGTCAGTAATGCAAAAGATGTTTTGTTGGATTTGTATTCGACTGACGCTGAATACTCTGCGGATGCCTTGGAAGAGGTTTATGAGAATCTGGAGCTTGCCGGAAAACGGGTTCTGCAAGATGACATCACTGACAACGATGCAGAAGAAGTGCTTGAAACAATCGCTAAGGAAGAAGATACCAATGGACGTATTCGTCGCAATGTGATGGATACTCGACGTGCTTTGTCATTTCTTATGCGCAGCAAATTATTGTCTGATGAGCAACAAGAGGAAGCGCGTCAGATTTTGCGAGATATTGATTCATTAGAAAACCATACCGCATTTTTGTTTGACAAGATTAACTTCTTGATGGATGCGACTGTTGGTTTCATTAATTTGAATCAAAGTAAGATCATTAAGATCTTCTCGGTGGTTTCTGTTGCCTTGATGCCGCCAACTCTCTTAGCAAGTATCTGGGGTATGAACTTCCGTTACATGCCAGAGTTGGAGGAGACTTGGGGTTATCCGGTGGCGATTATTTCAATGATCATTTCAGCGATGATTCCTTTGGGCTACTTCCGTCACAAAGGTTGGCTTAGCTCTCGTTAACACATAAACGCTTAATAGACTTAAGCGTTTATAGGCCTTAGTAATTCCAAAAATTTAGAGAGTGCAAAGTCACGCGCTTGTTCGCGTATAGTTTGGCGATCTCCCATAAAATGTTTTGTCATGGTGGTTACATTGACCAAATCTTGCAGATGATCTTCTTTAATTGCCCATCCAAAACAGACTGTCCCTACGGGCTTATTTGGTGAGCCACCGCTTGGTCCAGCAATTCCAGTAATGGAGATGGCGACCTGCACCTTAGCATTATGTTGGGCGCCCTGAGCCATAGCCTTTGCAACCTCTTCACTGACTGCGCCAAAAGATTGCAAGAGCTCAGCAGATACATCTAAGCATTCAGTTTTAGCTTGATTGCTATAGGTGATATAGCCCCTCTCAAACCAATCGCTTGAGCCGGCAAGATCTGTGAGGGTGGCGCATACGAGACCACCTGTACAGGATTCAGCCAAGGCTATTTTCCAGCCACGATGAGTCAGAGCCAGCCCAACAGCCTTTGCAAGCTCATGCTGAGGATCGTTATTGTTTTTCATTGATACAGAATAATAGTTGTTTGCACTATGAGAACAATTAGCACGGTGATCACAGCAGCAGCAAGATCGTCAGCAATAATTCCAAAGCCCCGCCATAGGATTTCTTTAGCACCGGAGGGTGTTGAGTACTCAATATCTTCTAATTTTTTAAAGTGACGATCAATCTTTCCAATCAAGCTTGGTTTGATAGCATCAAAAAAGCGAAAAAGTGCAAATGCCAAAATTTGCAATGCAATGCTGGTGGGCATAATGAGCACCAGCACTAGCCAGAAGGCAAGCATTTCATCCCAAACAATTCCACCAAAATCTTTCTTGCCTAATTCTTCACTCACTTTTCCGCAAATCCAGCAGCCAAGCAAAATCCCCGCAGCAATGAGCCAAAGAATTGTTATTGCATTTAAGTAATACTGAGCTATTAAGAAGATGGCCCAAGCCCATAAAGTTCCAACGGTTCCTGGGGCAATGGGTGCTAGCCCACTACCAAAACCAAAAGCTAGTATCCGAGTGGGGGAGCTAAAGACCCAGAGTATGGATGGTTTAGTAGCGCTAGTCATGCGGAGTTGGTTCTCAAGCAAAGTGGTCGAAAGATTGCAGCATAGTATTTACTTGGTCTGGACTTAATTCACCATCATCATGTTTCAGTGCAATATTGAGAGAGTCATTTTGTCTGGGCTTGACAGTTCCAATACGAGTCAGGGGGAGCTTGAGATCTTGACCAATTTGCTTGATGACATCTCTTTTACTGGTTGGGGCGGTAAAGCAGAGTTCGTAGTCGTCGCCACCAGCTGCGGCAAACCGATTCTGTAATTCTTTACTTTGTTTAAGTAGGGTGGTGGATTTTGGAATTTGATCAAGCCAAACTTCAGCATCCTTATTTGATTGTTTCAGGATATGTTTTAAATCCCCCAGCAAGCCATCAGATACATCTATGGCAGAAGTGGCAGCACTTCTCAAGGCAATACCAAGCTCCACTCTTGGTTTTGGTTCGTGCATGCGCTCCTGAATGATTTCTAAATCATTTTGGGGTAATGTAATTTCATGACGCAGCGCAGCAAGAGTAAGTCTTGCATCTCCAACGATTCCGGAAACCCAAATATCGTCACCTGCTAATGCCCCCGACCTTTGAATGGATTTGTTAACGGGTATTGCTCCAAAAGCAGTAATGCAAATATTGAGTGGACCGGCAGTGGTATCGCCACCAATAAGCGGGCAAGCATGGGTATTGGCGATGCTAAATAAACCCTTGCTAAATGCTTCAAGCCAAGCAGCATCAGCCTTGGGCAAAGCGATTGCCAGGGTAAAACCAATCGGCTGAGCGCCCATGGCGGCTAGGTCTGAGAGGTTGACTGCTAGGGCCTTCCAGCCCAAGTACTCTGGTTTGGTATCAGCAAAAAAGTGCCTTCCCTCAACAAGCATGTCGCTTGTAATGGCGATTTCATGATTTGGCTCTGTTTTAAGTAGCGCGCAGTCATCCCCGATTCCCAGGCTAACGGATCCAGGGTTCTTGGCAAGCATGGCTTCTGATTGCTTTTTAAAAAAGCGTTGGATTAGATCAAATTCGCCTAACTGGGTCGAGTGGAGTTCCATGCCTCATTTTATGGCTCTTCTGAATCTTTCATCCGAGAGGAATAGAATGAGAAGCTTAAATACATCTGATTGATGAGTGAACGCATGAGTAAACCAAGTAACGGCAGTAAAGAACAACAAATTGCAGACTTGAGAGCTGCAGCCCTCTACTATCACGAGTTTCCGGTCCCCGGAAAAATCGAAATCGCTCCTACCAAGCAGTTAACTAATCAACGAGACCTTGCCCTAGCTTATACCCCTGGTGTTGCCGCAGCATGCGAGGAGATTGCAAAAGATCCAGCCAATGCATTTCGTTATACGGCCCGTGGTAATTTAGTGGGAGTTATCACCAACGGTACTGCAGTGCTTGGTTTAGGAAATATTGGACCATTGGCCAGCAAGCCAGTGATGGAGGGCAAGTCAGTTCTATTTAAGAAATTTGCTGGGATTGATGTTTTCGATATTGAAGTTAACGAAAACGACCCAGATAAATTGGTTGAAATTATCGCGGCACTCGAACCTACATTTGGTGGAATTAATTTAGAAGATATTAAAGCGCCTGATTGTTTTGTAGTGGAGCGTAAATTACAAGCGCGTATGAAGATTCCAGTCTTTCATGACGATCAACATGGCACAGCAATAGTCGTAGCGGCAGCAATCTTGAATGGCTTAAAAGTAGTTGGCAAAGATGTGGGTAATGTGAAGTTGGTGACCTCTGGTGCTGGTGCCGCTGCTTTAGCTTGTTTAGATTTATTGGTAGACCTTGGTATCCCGCGTAAAAATATTTGGGTGACCGATTTAGCCGGTGTCGCTTATAAAGGCCGTAAAGAATTAATGGATCCGGAGAAAGAGCCATTCTGTCAAGAAACTGATTTGCGTACATTAGATCAAGTGATTGAAGGCGCTGATATTTTCTTGGGTCTTTCAGCGGGTGGTGTACTAAAGCAAGCCATGGTTAAGAAAATGGCGGATAAGCCATTGATTTACGCATTGGCTAATCCAACCCCTGAAATCTTGCCTGAGGAAGTTAAAGAAGTTCGTCCTGACGCAGTCATGGCAACCGGTCGTACTGATTACCCCAATCAAGTAAACAATGTTTTATGTTTTCCATTTATCTTCCGTGGTGCATTAGATGTTGGTGCCACTACGATTACCCGTGGCATGGAAGTTGCGGCTGTTAAGGCTGTAGCAGAGTTAGCTCAAGCTGAACAGAGTGAAGTGGTTACTTCTGTATATGGTATAGAAAATCTCTCTTTTGGCCCAGAGTATTTGATTCCAAAGCCATTTGATCCTCGCTTAATTACTGTTATTGCTCCCGCTGTTGCAAAAGCGGCTATGGATGATGGTGTTGCCTTGCGTCCAATCAAAGACTTTGATGCATACCGCAATCAATTACAACAGTTTGTTTACCACTCTGGCACCTTGATGAAGCCATTGTTTAGCATCGCTAAACGAGTTCCGCCAAATCAAAAACGCATTGTGTTTGCAGAGGGCGAGGATGAGCGAGTATTGCGTGCTGTTCAGATTGCTATTGATGAACATCTTGCAACCCCAATTTTGATAGGAAGACCAGCCGTTATTCAGCACCGTATTGGTAAGTTTGGTTTGCGTATTAAGCCGGGTGCAGACTTTGAAATCGTCAACCCAGAAAACGATCCTCGATATCGCGATTTCTGGCAATCTTATTTAGGTTTGACTGAGCGCAAAGGCGTCACTGAATCGTTTGCGAAGTTAGAGATGCGTCGTCGTAATAGCCTGATTGGCTCGATGATGATTGCTAAAGGTATGGCTGATGGCATGATTTGTGGAACCGTTGGAAATTTGGCAACCCATCTCAAATACGTCGATGAAGTTGTAGGTCGCGAGCCCGGTGCCAATGTTTATGGTGCTATGTCTGGATTAATCTTGCCTGGTCGCCAAGTCTTCTTGGTTGATACTCATGTCAACATCGATCCAACTGCTGAGCAATTAGCAGAGCTGACTTTGATGGCGGCAAATGAGATGCGTAAGCTAGGCTTAGCACCTAAGGTAGCGCTTTTATCTCATTCCAATTTTGGTTCAAGTAGTGCACCATCCGCAGTCAAGATGCGTGAAGTGCTCGCTTTGATTCAAAAAGCTGATCCAACTCTTGAGATAGATGGTGAGATGCACGGTGATAGCGCTCTAGATGAAACGATTCGTGCTGGTGCGGTAACGTCTTCCCCATTAAAAGGGGATGCTAATTTACTGGTGTTGCCAAACATCGATGCGGCGAATATTTCGTACAACTTACTTAAAACTGCAGCAGGAAATGGTATTGCTATTGGACCCTTACTCTTAGGGGTTGCTAAACCAATCCATATTCTGACGCCTGCTGCCACTGTCCGTCGTATTGTGAACGTGACCACTTTGGCAGTTGTGGAAGCCGCTAGTAATGCTAGAGGTGCTGCGTAAGGGTATAGTTGAGGCTATTATTTATATTAGTTAATACTCACTAACATAAATTATTATTATATAAATCAATAAGTTATATAAAAAGCGCTCTAATTGGACTTGATTTGATGGCGTGTTAAGGGTAACCTAGCACCCATCATGAATAATCGCTTTGAAAACAGCACTCTAGTAGGCTTTGACGAACACAGTCGTGCCGAAAGTTGGGACAGTAATGATCGACTTGAAACAGAGTCATCTGCTGCAAATATCTACGCTGAAGGTGGTTTATCTCGTTTACAAACCTATGCAGCAAATCAAGCTTCGGGGAAAAAAGTGACAGCTTCTTGGCGTGCCGCTTTGGCCGTTCGTGATGCCGGACCACCGGCAATGTTGCGCAGCGTGCGCCCTAACATCGTGCAATCCATCCGTGCTTTTCGCACACCAGACCTCCAAGAGGCTGCGAACGAGCTTGGACAGCATTTTATTCATGCTAATTGCGCCAACGCGATGACCAAGGGTGAGGTTTTAGAGGCGATTGCAATTGCCTATACCTTTACAAAGCAACAAGCGAAAAATTTTGATCCACTATTGGATGCTTTGACTACTACGGTTGATAAATCGGGCCCACAGCCTGGCTTTGTGGTGGTGCTTGAAGGCTTGCCATGTACTCAGAAGTTTGACAAGGAAGCCCGTGAAACTCTGCTGGATGTTTTCCGTGATGCAGTAGATTTTTGGTCGGAGCGCCGCACACCATATCGTGTGTTTTACTCATTCGCATAATCAAAATTAAGCTGTAAAACTCTGGGAATCGCCTCTATTTGAGGCGATTTTGCATTTCAGGGCTCCAAATGCTATGAACGGCTGTGATGGCAACTACCCCAGCAGTTTCTGTGCGCAATACTCGATCGCCTAAGGAAACAATTTGATAGCCTGCAGATGATGCCAATGCCTCTTCATCTGGAGAATGACCGCCCTCTGGTCCAATCATTAAGATTACATCCTGAGGCGGCTCTTTTAGCAATACTGAATATAGGCTTTTATCGGTATCTGGGCTTAAAAGTAGTTTAAGTGTGGCTTTTTGAGGCTTTTGTAGATATTGTTCAAAAACCTGCACGGGCTCAACAGTGGCAAACACGGTCCGATCACATTGTTCGCATGCAGCTTGAACTATGCCCTCCCAATGCAAACGGCGCTTTTGGGCGCGCTCCGTATCATTTGAGCGCGTTAATTTGATGACAGAGCGCTCGCATTGCAAGGGGGCAATCACCTGTGCGCCTGTTTCAATGGCTTTCTCAACAATCCAGTCCATTTTGTCACCCCCAGCGAGCCCTTGAGCTAGGGTGATGGCGTATGAGCTCTCCCGATGGGTATCAAGGTGAATATTACTCAACTGTGCTTCCCCAGACTTACTGCTCAGTGAGAGCAGTTTTGCTTGAGCAACCTGGCCCTTGCCATCAAATATGGGGAAGAATTCGCCAATCTGTATGCGACGAACTCGCAGGAGATGGGCGAGTTCAGGGGTGAGCGGGTTAGGCTTTTCGGTTTCCCATGGGCCGGGAAGATAAAATTGAGGCATTACTGAAATATAGCGAATTTATTCTCCGAGACCAAAATTACGATGTCAAATCTTCAAATTCGTATGGCTAATGCCATTCGCGCCCTATCGATGGATGCAGTTCAACAAGCTAATTCAGGCCACCCTGGAATGCCCATGGGTATGGCCGATATTGCTGTGGGATTGTGGAATGAGCATTTACAACATAACCCCACTGATCCGCATTGGATGAATCGCGATCGTTTTGTTTTATCAAACGGTCACGGCTCTATGTTGTTGTACTCCCTTTTGCATTTAACTGGCTACGATTTACCTATCAATGAGTTAAAAAACTTCCGACAACTTCATAGCAAAACGCCAGGGCATCCCGAGTATGGAATTACCCCAGGTGTTGAGACTACGACCGGTCCTTTAGGTCAAGGAATTTCAAACGCAGTAGGTATGGCGCTTGCTGAAAAACTATTAGCCCAAGAATTTAATCGCCCTGGTCACGACATCATTGATCACTACACCTATGTATTTTTAGGTGATGGTTGTTTGATGGAAGGCATTAGCCATGAGGTATGTTCTCTAGCTGGCACACTCAAGCTCAATAAATTAATTGCCCTATGGGATGACAATGGTATCTCCATCGATGGCAAAGTGGTTTCTTGGTTTAACGAAGATACGGCTAAGCGTTTTGAAGCCTATGGCTGGAATGTAATTCGTGATGTAAATGGTCACGATGCTGAAGCAGTATCAAGTGCGATCGCAAAAGCCAAGAAGAGTGATAAGCCAAGCTTAATCTGCTGCAAGACTGCAATTGGTCAAGGCTCGCCTAATATGGCGGGTAGCGATAAGGTGCATGGCTCCCCATTAGGTGCCGCAGAGATTGCTGCTACCCGTGTTGCTCTGAATTGGCCTTATGCCCCCTTTGAAATTCCAAAGGATATTTATGAGGCTTGGGATTTTAAGAAGCGTGGCCAAGCTGCTGAGCATGAGTGGAATAAAAAATTCCAAGCGTATAAGAATAAATATCCAGAGCAAGCTTCCGAATTACAGCGTCGTATGCAAGGTGATTTGTCTAAAGATTTTTCATCTACTCTTAATACTTACCTTAAGACCTGTCAATCCAAAGCGGAGACTGTGGCCACTCGTAAGGCCAGTCAAAATGCTATCGAAGCGTTAGCACCAGCTTTGCCAGAGTTTTTGGGAGGATCAGCTGACTTAACAGGCTCTAATTTAACCAATTGGCCTGCATGCAAACCGGTGCGTGCTGATCAGTGGGGTAATCACATCAATTATGGTGTTCGTGAATTTGGTATGAGCGCCATCATGAATGGTATTGCTTTGCATGGCGGTTTCATTCCCTTTGGAGGCACTTTCTTAACCTTCTCTGATTACAGTCGTAACGCATTACGTATGGCTGCATTGATGAAGTTGCGTAGCATTTTTGTATTTACCCATGACTCAATTGGCTTGGGCGAAGATGGTCCTACGCATCAGTCTGTAGAGCATGTAGCAAGCTTACGTTTAATCCCTAATTTAATGGTTTGGCGTCCTTGCGACACTACTGAGAGCGCCGTTGCATGGGGTGCAGCCATTGAACGTAAGCATGGTCCAAGCGCATTAATTTTTAGTCGTCAGAATTGTCCATTTGTTTCGCGTGATGCCCAGCAAATCAAAGATATTGCTCGTGGTGCTTACGTTTTGCGTGATCCTAAAAATGCAAAAATTGATGCGGTGATTATTGCTACTGGCTCAGAAATTGCATTGGCGTTGCGAACAGCTGAGCGCCTGGAATCTGAGGGATTAGGCATTCGAGTGGTATCAATGCCATCTACTACCGTATTTGATCAGCAAGATGCTGGGTATAAATCAAAAGTATTACCCGCTAATATTCCACGGATTGCCGTGGAAGCTGGTGTGAGTGATTTTTGGTGGAAATATGGTTGCGCAGCTGTGCATGGCGTAGATACTTTTGGTGAATCTGCTCCAGCATCAGAGCTTTACGAGTACTTTGGTTTAACAGTTGATCAGATTGCAAAAACGGTTAAGCAATGCATCTCGAATAAATAATGCGAAATAAATTCAATTATTGCTAAGGGGAATGAAATGACAATTCGAGTCGCAATTAATGGTTATGGTCGTATTGGCCGCATGGTCTTGCGTGCTTTATATGAAGATCAAGTTAATGGCAAACCACGGCGTGACATCAAGATTGTGGCAATTAATGCCATGGGAGATATCGATATCAACGCGCATCTCACGCAATTTGATTCTGCGCATGGCCGCTTTCCTGCTGAGGTAAAAGTGGATGGTGATTGCATGGTGGTTAATGGCGATCGCATCAAAATGTTCTCCACTCGCAATCCTTTGGAAACCCCTTGGGGAGAGTTGGGTGTAGATTTAGTTTTGGAGTGCTCCGGTAAATTCACTTCTAAAGAAAAAGCCATGGTGCACATTTCACAAGGCGCAAAGAAAGTTCTGATTTCAGCGCCTGGTGAAAAAGATGTTGATGCCACAATCGTCTTCGGTGTAAATCAGCAAGTTCTCAAGCCAAGCGATATCGTGGTTTCTAATGCAAGTTGCACCACAAATTGTCTAGCACCTTTAGTTAAGCCACTGCTTGAGAAGATTGGTATTGAATCTGGTTTGATGACTACTATTCATGCATTTACCAATGATCAGGTATTGACTGATGTGTATCACAAGGACATGCGTCGTGCTCGTTCTGCTGTCAGTAGCATGATTCCCACTAAGACTGGGGCTGCAAAAGCAGTTGGTTTGGTTTTGCCCGCTTTAGCAGGGCGTTTTGATGGTTTTGCAATGCGCGTGCCAGTGATTAATGTCTCGGTAGTGGACTTAACCTTTGCCGCCAGCCGTGCTACGAGTGTAGATGAGGTTAACTCTATTTTAAAAACTGCCAGTGAAGGTGAGCTGAAGGGTATTTTGGGCTTTAATACCTTGCCTTTGGTGTCTATCGACTTTAACCACGACCCCCGTCCTAGTATTTATGACGCATCCCAGACACGGGTGTCTGCAGACGGTAAGTTGGTAAAGGTTCTAGCTTGGTATGACAATGAGTGGGGTTACTCAGTCCAGATGCTTAACGCTGCAGAGGCATTGATGGCTGTATAGCTGAGAGATAATCAGGTTTTAAGCCAACAACACTTAAAATCTTGTTTCATCGCTATAAAAGACCTCAATTGAGGTCTTTTTTCATTAACTTCGCTTATCTTTCTAATCTAGAGCAGAAATTTTCTGTTGTAATACCCATCAAATTCGGCTAAAAACTTAAGTTTTTTGTTTATTGCGGCAGTTTTTCTTTTGGCAATGGCCATACATGGCCAAAGAATGTTCCTGAAGCTTAAAGCCGAGGTTTTTAGCAATATCTCGCTGCCTTTTTTCAATGGCTTCATCAACAAATTCTTCAACATGGCCGCAGTCAAGGCAGACCAGATGGTCGTGGTGCTGGCCTTCATTAAGTTCATAAATAGCCCTGCTATCCCCCTTGCTGGACTCAAAATGGCTGCGCAACAAAAGGCCAGCTTGCTCAAATTGGGTGAGCACTCGATAAACAGTTGCCAAGCCAATTTCCTTGTCATCCTTGGCGAGAGCCATGAAGACGTCTTCAGCACTAAAGTGGGTTCCTGCATTTTGATGAAAAAAATCCAAAATTTTCATCCGAGGGCCCGTGGCTTTGAGGCCAATATCTCGTAAATCTGCAGGAGTAGGGTTTTGGTTCATATTCATGGCTTTGAGAGCTAAAATCAATGTCTTAATGATACGGCCTGCCATGCAAAATTGCCTTCAACTGTTTATTCGCATTTTCCCTGCCTCTAGAGGGGTTTTCGAACGTTTACCTTCGGGTGTATGGATTGCCTTATGGATTGCTTGTATTGCCTCAACTGGCTGTACGAGTGCCGTTGATGAAACTCAGCGTGCTTGGATGAATAAGGTGTTTAAACCCTACGTGCCAGATGTGGTTCAGGGTAACTTTATTTCTAGTGAGCAATACGCTAAGTTGCAAGTGGGTCAAAGTCGTGAACAAGTTCGTCAGATATTGGGCACCCCTTTATTGGCTAGTTATTTCCATGCAAATCGTTGGGACTACATTTTTGAATTCAAGCGCGACGGCAAACCCATTGCTAAAGAGCGTCGGGTTACAGTGTTTTTTGAAGGGGATAAGGTAGTCAAGTTTGAAGGTGATGCTTTGCCAACTGAAGTGGAAATGGTTGCTGAAATTGATAATTATGCGAAATCCAAACGGTCTTTTTGGGAAGTGATTACAGGCACTAATAAGCCGCCAGTGACTCCACCGTTGCAACAGCCTGAGTTGCTGGTACCGAGCCCAACAGACAATTTACCGACTGCAACAACGACCCCATCAGGTGGGGTAACCAGTGGTAAATAAATGAAATCTCCAAATCATCGTTATTGGTGATGATTTACGAAATTTCCTGAATTTTTAAATGAAGAAGTGAAAAGTCAAATGATGAAAATCGCAATCGCTGGCGCAACCGGACGTATGGGAAAAATGTTGATCGAGACTGTCTTGGCCAGCGCTGATGCAAAATTAGTTGGCGCCCTCGAACATCATTCTTGCCCTCAATTAGGTGAAGATGCTGGAGCTTTCTTGGGTAAAAAAACTGGTGTAACTATCACTGCAGACATTCCTCAAGCATTAAGTGACGCCCAGTTTTTGATTGACTTTACTCGTCCAGAAGGAACGATGGCGCATCTTGCGGTGGCGCAAAAGACGGGCACCAAAATGATTATTGGCACCACTGGTTTGAGTAGTGAACAAATCGATACTCTTAAAAAGGCTTCTGCAAATTTAGCGATTGTTTTTGCGCCTAATATGAGTGTTGGCGTAAATGCCACCTTTAAGTTGCTTGAAATCGCTGCGAAGATGCTTAATGTTGGTTACGACATTGAAATCATTGAGGCTCATCATCGCCATAAAGTAGATGCCCCATCAGGTACTGCACTGCGAATGGGCGAAGTGATTGCTGATGCGCTTGGTGAGAAGTTGGATGATGTTGCTGTCTACGCTAGAGAGGGTCATACCGGTGAGCGTAAAGCGGGTTCGATTGGTTTTGCAACGATCCGTGGTGGCGATATTGTTGGCGATCACACAGTCTTATTTGCTGGCGAGGGAGAGCGCATCGAGATTAGTCATAAATCTTCAAGTCGCCAGTCTTATGCCCAGGGCTCTTTGCGTGCGGCACGCTTTTTGCAGCAACATAGTTCCGGTTTGTATGACATGCAAGACGTACTTGGCTTGCGCAAATGAACCCTTAATTGAAAATAGAAGAAAAGAGTTTTGCTGAATGACTAGGGATTACGACCACCGCAGCATTGAGGCGGCAGCGCGAGCTGATTGGGAGAGTGCGCAAGCGTATCGGGTTAGTGAGAATGCATTAGATGCTTGCGGGAAACCAAAGCCTAAGTATTATGCGTGCTCAATGTTGCCTTACCCATCTGGGAAGTTGCACATGGGTCATGTGCGCAACTACACCATCAATGATGTGATGGCGCGGCAGCTCAGGATGCAGGGTTATAACGTGCTCATGCCGATGGGTTGGGATGCTTTTGGTATGCCCGCTGAGAATGCAGCTATACAGAATAAGCTTCCTCCTGCCCAGTGGACCTACGACAACATTGCTTATATGAAGCAACAAATGCAGGCCATGGGGTTGGCCATTGACTGGTCGCGCGAAGTCGCCACCTGCGACGCCGGCTACTACAAGTGGAACCAGTGGCTGTTTTTGAAGATGCTGGAAAAAGGGATTGCTTACCGTAAGACCCAAGTAGTTAATTGGGACCCTGTCGACCAAACCGTTTTAGCAAATGAACAGGTCATTGATGGACGTGGCTGGCGCTCTGGTGCTTTAGTAGAAAAGCGAGAGATTCCAGGCTATTACTTCAATATCACTGCCTATGCAGAACAACTGCTTTCTGGATTGGAGGGCTTAGGTTGGCCTGAACGGGTCAAAACGATGCAAGAAAATTGGATCGGCAAAAGCCGTGGCGTGCGCTTTGCCTTCAAGCATGAGATAGCAGACGCACATGGCAATTTGATTCAGGATGGCCAGTTGTATGTATTCACAACTCGCGCCGACACTGTCATGGGCGTTACTTTTTGTGCGGTTGCTGCTGAACACCCATTGGCTACTGCAGCTGCAAGCAATAATCCAACTTTGGCTGCATTTATTGAAAAGTGCAAAACCGGTAGTGTGATTGAGGCTGACTTAGCTACTCAAGAAAAAGAGGGGATGTTTACAGGTTTATATGTGACACATCCTCTGACTAATGAGCCTGTGCCACTATGGGTTGGTAATTATGTATTGATGTCTTATGGCGATGGCGCTGTGATGGGCGTGCCAGCCCACGATGAACGTGATTTTGCATTTGCTCTTAAATACGATCTACCGATAAAGCAAGTCATTGCTTTACGTTCACCTTCTGAAATGTTTAATACTAGTCATTGGCAAGATTGGTATGCGCAAAAAGAAAATGTTGTTTGTCTTAATAGTGGTAAGTACGATGGCCTATCTCATGAAGAGGCAGTTAATGCAGTTGCTGCTGATTTACAAAAGATGGGTATTGGTGAAATTAAGACTACCTATCGTTTGCGTGATTGGGGAATCTCTCGTCAGCGTTATTGGGGTACCCCTATTCCGATTATTCATTGTGGCGATGAGAAAAATCCAGGTTGTGGTGCTGTGCCAGTGCCGGAGGCAGATTTACCCGTAGTGCTCCCAGAGGATTGCGTGCCAGATGGTAGTGGTAATCCACTGAACAAGCGACCAGACTTCTTGAATGTGAAATGTCCTCAATGTGGTAAACCTGCTCGACGCGAAACTGACACTATGGATACCTTTGTGGACTCTTCGTGGTATTTCATGCGGTATACAGGGCCTAATGCAAAGACAATGGTCGATGAGCGTAATGATTATTGGATGCCAATGGATCAGTACATCGGCGGTATTGAGCATGCAATTTTGCATTTACTCTATGCGCGCTTCTGGACCAAGGTTATGCGTGATCTCAATCTCATCCATTTTGATGAGCCATTTCAAAACTTACTGACTCAAGGCATGGTTCTGAATGAAACTTATTATTCGGAAGATCCCTCTGGCAAAAAAACTTGGTTAAATCCTTCTGAGGTTGAGTTAGAGTTAGATGATAGGGGTCGACCACAGGGCGCAAAACTTAAAGGGGATGGGTCTGGCACCCCCGTCATGATTGGCGGTGTTGAAAAGATGTCCAAGAGTAAAAATAATGGCGTCGACCCCCAGGCTTTAATTGATCAATATGGCGCTGATACTGCACGTCTTTTTGTCATGTTTGCCGCACCTCCAGAGCAGCAACTAGAGTGGTCTGGTGCTGGTGTTGATGGTGCCTCCCGTTTCTTACGCCGCGTATGGATGTATTCAACTAGTCAGGCGGATGCAATTCGCTCTGCCGATCAAGATCTACCTCTTGATTTGAATGATTCTGAAAAAGAATTGCGTCGTGAGGTGCATGCCATCCTTAAGCAGGCTAATTTTGATTATCAACGACGTCAGTACAACACAGTAGTATCTGCTGCCATGAAAATGCTCAATACTTTAGAGCCCATTAAGTTGGGGGCAGATTGTGTGGTGCGTCCTGCGATATTACGTGAGTGTCTGAGTATTTTGATTCGAGTTTTGTACCCAGTTGTTCCCCATTTAACCCATGCGCTTTGGAAGCAGATGGATTATGAAAAGTCTTTTGGACCCCTGTTAGATGCTCCTTGGCCCAATGTTGATGAGTCAGCATTAATACAAAGCGAGTTAACTCTCATGTTGCAAGTCAATGGCAAGCTTCGTGGTGAAGTTAGGGTGCCTGCTGATGCAAGTAAAGAGCAAATTGAGGTCTTGGCATTGCAAAGTGAGCCAGCCTTGAGAACGCTTAATGGTGCGTTACCAAAAAAAGTGATTGTTGTACCAGGGCGCTTAATTAATATTGTTGCCTAATCTATTCGGGATAAGAAACTAAAAACATGAGCGTAAATACTGTTAGACGTGCTGTGCTTAGTTTTCTTGCTTTAGCGCCTTTTAGTGGCTTGGTTGCCTGTGGCTATCGCCTGCGTGGCATGGTGGATTTACCATTTAAGGTGATTGCCATTACAGGTAGTCCTTCGCCACCTTTACGTGCCGACTTGCAAACATCGATTTTGACCGGCACTGATGCCAAAGTTGCCATTAATCCAAAAGATGCTGACCTTATTCTGGATATTACGAGTGATTTAAATGGCAGAGAAATTCTGGCATATAACGCAAACGGACAAGTGTCAGCCTATCGCCTCAGTATTCGGGTTGGTTTCAGAGCATTTGATAATACTGGTGCAGATGTTGTGCCTGAAGCAGAAATTTATATGACTCGAGATATGGACTTCTCGGTATCAACCGTCTTGGCATCTGATGCTCAAATACAGCAATTTCTATCTTTAATGCGTAGAGATCTGGCGGTCCAGATTTTGCGTCGTGTGGCAGCTTCAGCTAAGGCGCCACAGTCAAAAAGTTTCTGAGAGATGATGGTCTAAGCGCATGGTTAAGAGCGATGCACTTCAGGTTCACCTCAAATCATTGGGCTCTTCTGCTGCAATAAAGCCACTCTATATTTTTAGTGGAGATGAGCCGTTACTGATGATGGAGGCGATCGATCAACTGCGAGCCGTCGCCAGAAAAATGGGCTATACCGAGCGTGAAGTTTTATTACAAGAGCGCGGTTTTGATTGGAGCCAACTCTTAAATGCCGGTCAAACAATGTCCTTGTTCGGAGATAAGCGTTGGGTAGAGCTACGTATTCCGACGGGTAAGCCAGGGCGTGATGGCGCTGAGGCCTTGAAACAGTTTTCAGCCCAAATCCAAGCGCAGGCGGCAGGCCCCGATGGCCCCGATACGATTGTGTGCATCATCTTGCCAAGACTAGATGGCAAGACTAAAACCTCCGCTTGGTTTTCTGCCTTAGATGATGCAGGTATGGCGATTCAATTGGACTCTTTAGAACGTAGTCAATTGCCCCACTGGATTGCAGGACGCCTCAAAAAACAGGATCAAGAGGTCGAGTCCGGCCCCGCTGGTCAACGTGCATTGGCTTTTATTGCTGAGCAAGTAGAGGGCAATTTAATTGCAGCACATCAAGAAATCCAAAAATTGGGTCTTCTTTATCCCACTGGAGTGCTGACGGAGGAGCAAATTCGTTCAGCAATCTTGAAAGTGGCACGTTACAACGTATTTGAGTTGACCGAGGCGATGTTAGCTGGTGATTTAGCGCGTCTCAACCAGATGCTTGATGGGCTTAAGGGGGAGGGTGAAGCCCTCGTTCTCATTTTATGGAGCGTAACTGAGGAGCTCAGGACATTGTCAAAACTTAAAGCTGCAAGTGATGCGGGTGAGTCTGTGCAGCAATTGATGCGTGTAAATCGGATTTGGGGGAATAAAGAGCGCTTGTATCCAATGGCTCTCAAACGGGTGCAAGCTTTGAAGTTGCGTAGAGCCATGCAAGTTGCCGCTAGTTTAGATCGTCAGGCCAAGGGTTTATATGCCCCGGATTTACCAGCCGACCCTTGGGATGGGTTGCGCTTGGTAGGTAATTTGTTGCGCTAATCACTTTGATAGCGTAATTGATCGGCATTCAATGAATTAAAGAGATATAGTGAGAATATGAGTAACTCAACCAAAAATATCAAAGAGATGATGCAAGAGATTGGGCGCCGAGCAAGGGTGGCTTCAAGGTCAATGGCGCGCGCCTCTAGCGATCAAAAAAATCAAGCCTTAACTCATATTGCTCAATTAATTCGCCAAAAGGCGGCTGAAATTCAGAGGGTAAATCAGCTCGATGTTGCACGCGCTCAGGCTAATGGCCAAGATGCAGCTTTTATTGATCGCCTGACAATGACGCCTAAGACAATCGAGTCTATGGCCTTGGGTTTAGAGCAGATTGTTTCTTTAGATGACCCCATTGGCAAAATCAGCCCATTAAAAAAGCAAGCTTCAGGTATTGAGTTAGCGCAAATGCGAGTACCTCTAGGTGTGATTGGGATCATTTATGAATCTCGCCCAAATGTCACTATTGATGCAGCAGCACTGTGTTTGAAGTCTGGTAATGCCGTTATTTTGCGCGGGGGATCGGAAGCGATTGACTCCAACACATTGTTAGCACAGCTGATTCAAGAAGGTTTGGATGCAGCCAATTTACCGATGGATGCTGTGCAAGTCGTCACTACTACGGATCGCTCTGCTGTTGGTGAGATGATTACGATGACAGAATATATTGATGTGATTGTGCCGCGTGGTGGTAAGAGTTTAATTGCGCGTTTGATGGCTGATGCCCGTGTACCGATGATTAAACATCTTGATGGTATTTGTCACACCTATATCGATGCCGATGCAGATATTGCGATGGCAATTAAAGTTTGCGATAACGCCAAAACCCAACGCTATGCACCCTGTAATGCTATGGAGACTTTATTGGTCAATCATGCAATTGCTCCAAAAGTCTTGCCGACCTTATGCAAGATCTATCAAGATAAAGGGGTTGAATTGCGAGTTGATCCTCTCACTCGAAAAACTCTTGAGGCTGCAGGCT
>JALRHB010000002.1:36041-39725 GCA_023253245.1 Polynucleobacter sp.
GAACTTAGTAAACGCCACCGAAGAGGATTGGCATACAGAATATTTGGCGCCGATTTTGTCAATTAAGACTGTGGCAGATATCGATGAGGCAATGAACCATATTGAGCGTTATGGCAGCAAGCATACCGATGCCATCATTACCAATAATCAATCCAATGCAAATCGTTTTTTGCATGAAGTAGATAGTTCCAGTGTCATGGTCAATGCCAGTACCCGATTTGCTGATGGTTTTGAGTATGGCCTAGGCGCAGAGATTGGCATCTCTAACGATAAGCTACATGCTCGTGGGCCTGTAGGCTTGGATGGTCTGACCTCTCTCAAATATATCGTGATGGGGCATGGCGAGGTGCGCACTTAATGGACTTCATCGTCATTAATATGAAGGGTGGTAGATGATGGGTAATGCTTATTTATGGACTAAAACGCTACACATTGTTTTGATTGCTTCTTGGTTTGCAGGTCTTTTTTATCTCCCTCGCATTTATGTGAATATGGCGGATGAGAAAAATCCCGAAGTGTATGAGCGTCTTTTGGGAATGGCTAATCGGCTTTTTCGCTTTATGACTATCTTGGCAGTTCCCGCCGTGTTTCTGGGTTTAACGCTTTGGATGCATTTTAAGATTGGCGTAGGCGAACCCTGGATGCACGCCAAACTACTTTTTGTGATTCTGGTGATCGGTTATCACCATGCTTGTTGGAGCTTACTCAAGAAATTTCGTAATGGCGCCAATACCCGCTCTGGCGTATGGTTTCGTTGGTTTAATGAAGCTCCAGTTCTATTGCTTTTGATAGTGACTGCCTTAGTTGTTATCAAGCCCTAATTTCCTGTTTAGATTGTTGGTCCCATGAGATTTTTTGTTGTTTGTCCAGGTGGACTAGAGGTGCCTTTAGCACAAGAATTGGCTGATATTGCCCAAAGACCCGATTCCAAAGCATTAGGCGCTTGGGTGATTGATCCCACGCCTACAAGCCCTACAGGTGGAGTGGGGCTAGCCGCTCCTATCTCTGCGGCGATGGCATTAAATCTGCACTCTCGTATTGCAAGTCGAGTGTTGTTGCAAATCGCTCAGGCACAGTATCGTCAAGAAGAAGATTTGTATAAGTTAGCCAGTGGGCTAGCTTGGGAGGATTGGTTTTCATCCAAGCAAACTTTGCGGGTGGATGTGACTGCGCATCGCTCTCCTCTGAAGAGCTTAAATTTCGCAACTCTCAAAATTAAAGACGCCATAGTTGATCGCTTGCGCGATGTCACTGGCGATCGCCCGAGTATTGATACGGCATTTCCTGATGTGCGAGTGCAGGCCCATCTAACGGCAACCCAAATCACTATTTATTTAGATACCTCAGGGGAAGCCTTGTTTAAGAGGGGGTGGCGCGATGAAAAAGGCGATGCACCCTTAAAAGAAAATTTGGCGGCTGGTATTTTGTCGCTTACCAGTTGGCAACCGCCACAGGTTTTATTTGATCCAATGTGTGGTAGCGGCACCTTTCTAATCGAGGCAGCGCAGATTGCTTTAGCAATTCCGCCAGGAGCAATTCGAGCTGGTATGTATGGAGATGGTGCAAAACCATCTCGTTTAGCTTATCGCCCCTTAGTGACCTCAGCTCATGGTTTTGGATTTCAAAGACTAAAACCTTTTAACGAGCCTGGTGAGCAAAAACGTTGGCTGGCTTTAAAGGAAGCTGCTCTAGCTCAAATGCTAGAAAAACGTGCGCAGTATCCTGATGCCCAATCTTTGGGTATCAGCGGTGGTGATATTAATGAGCGCTTGGTCGCCATGTTCAAAGGCAACTGGCAGCGTGCCCAATTACCCGATACACCTATTATTCGACAAATTGATGCCTTGGCCAGCAAGCCCCCTCAAAATGCAAAAGATGGTGTCATGTTATTGAACCCCCCTTACGGGGAGCGTTTGGTAATGAAGGGCGGTCGTGGTCGAGATAAACAATCTGCACAAGCTGTAGACGATGAAGAATTTGACAATCGCTTTGAGCAGAATCTAGAAACTGGACGCCAAAGCTTGAAGCGTTCGAGCAGGGAGTCGCTAAAAAGACTGCAGGCGCAAGAAGAGCAAGATCCCCAGTTTTTGGAATTTTTGCGTCAATTTGGACAACATTTGAAGGATGATTTTGGAGGTTGGAGCATCTTTGTCCTTACAGCAGATATGGCTTTACCAGGGCAGCTACGTATTAAAGAGTCTAAAAGAACCCCGCTCTTTAATGGCCCTTTGGAGTGCAGGCTCTTTAAGTTTGAAATGCATCAAAAGAGAGATAGTCAGCCAGATTTAAAATAGTGACATTACTGTGAATAGTACAAAGGGAAGAAATGGAATTCAAAACGTATATGTGTTTAATTTGCGGCTGGGTCTATGATGAGGCAGCCGGTTTGCCCGAAGAGGGTATCGCTCCAGGAACGCTTTGGAAAGATGTGCCAATCAATTGGACGTGTCCAGAGTGCGGTGCTCGCAAAGAAGATTTTGAAATGATGGCGATTTAATTGCCTAACTGAACATCATTGAGATCAATAACAAAATCAGGAACAGCATCTTGGGACAAAACGACATCTTATTTGAACGTGCACAAAAAACCATCCCCGGGGGCGTGAATTCCCCGGTGCGGGCTTTTCGTCAAGTTGGTGGAACACCACGTTTTGTAATTAAGGCAACAGGACCTTACTTTTGGGATGCTGATGGTAAGCGCTACATTGATCTCATCATGTCATGGGGGCCAATGATTGCTGGTCATGCTCACCCTGAAGTTGTTGAAGCGGTGCAAAAGGCCGCAGAAACGAGCTTTAGTTATGGCGCTCCAACTGAAGGTGAAATTGAATTAGCAGAGCGCATTTGCCAGCTCATGCCAAGCGTTGAGCAGGTCCGTATGGTCTCTAGTGGCACCGAGGCTACCATGAGTGCTCTGCGGCTTGCTCGAGGATATACCGGCCGAGACCTGATTATTAAATTTGAAGGCTGTTATCACGGCCATGCTGATAGTTTGCTGGTTAAGGCTGGATCTGGATTACTCACGTTTGCGGACTCAACCCAAAATGCACCATCTTCTGGTGGTGTCCCTAAGGATTTGGTAAAGCATACCTTGGTGCTGCCCTACAACGACGTTACGGCACTTGAGGAAGTATTTAAGAAGCAGGGCGACCAGATTGCTGCAGTGATCCTAGAGCCTATAGCAGGCAATATGAATTTGATTAAACCATCGGCAGCATTTTTATCTGCGATGCGAAATTTGACTGCTCAGTATGGCAGCGTATTAATTTATGATGAAGTGATGACCGGTTTTAGGGTTGCACTAGGGGGCGCTCAGTCTTTGCAGGGCATTACGCCAGACTTAACATGCCTAGGTAAGGTTATGGGTGGCGGGATGCCGATGGCAGCTTTTGGTGGCAAAAAAGAAATCATGTCTAAATTGGCGCCACTAGGAAATGTCTATCAAGCTGGTACCTTATCGGGTAATCCAGTTGCTGTAGCTGCAGGCCTTAAAACTCTGGAGATCGTCTCTCGTACTGGCTTTTATGAGTGTCTTACAGGTCAGACCGAAAAACTGATGGTCGGATTAAAGCAGGCTGCAGATGAGGCTAAGATTCCTTTTGCAGTTGATAGTGTAGGCGGTATGTTTGGATTTTATTTTGCCGACCAGGTTCCTACGTCTTATGAGGCGGTGACTAAATCTGAT
>JALRHB010000300.1 GCA_023253245.1 Polynucleobacter sp.
GGTTCCGAAGATTACGTAGTGGAAGTGAGCAACCACGAAGTAGGTGTCTGAGAGGTGGAAGTCCAGAGCAGGCGAAGCGAGGATGACACCGGTCAAACCACCGAACACAAAGCTGACAAGGAATCCAAGACTCCAGAGCATCGGGGTTTCAAAGGTTATTGACCCTCGCCACATCGTGCCAATCCAGTTGAATATCTTTACTCCGGTCGGCACGGCAATCAGCATCGTGGTGAAGGCAAAGAATGGCAGCAGAACCTGGCCGGTGACATACATGTGGTGTGCCCAAACGGTCATTGAAAGGGCGGCGATGGCGATGGTCGCGTACACCAGGGTCTTGTAACCAAAAATCGGCTTTCGGCTGAAGACCGGGAAGATCTCTGAAACGATGCCAAAGAATGGCAGCGCAATGATGTAAACCTCTGGGTGACCAAAGAACCAGAAGAGGTGCTGCCAGAGCATCGCTCCCCCGTTTTCTGGATCAAAGATGTGGGCTCCGAAGCGGCGGTCAGCTCCAAGGGCAAACAGCGCGGCCGCAAGTGGTGGGAAGCACATGATGAT
>JALRHB010000301.1:0-259 GCA_023253245.1 Polynucleobacter sp.
AGAGGAACCATTGGTTGTAAGTTAGTTAATTTTTTCTCATGTAAAAGAATAAAAGGATTTTCTAACTCAGTAGTCATTTTATCACTGTTAGTGATAAAGTATGGAGATAGATAACCTCTATCAAACTGCATACCTTCAACAACGTCTAATTCAGTTTCAATACCTTTATTTTCTTCAACAGTGATCACACCTTCATTTCCAACTTTTTGCATTGCTTTTGCAATCATGGTTCCAATTTCTTTGTCACCATTTGCAGAAA
>JALRHB010000301.1:269-544 GCA_023253245.1 Polynucleobacter sp.
TCCCTCGTTTAACACCCATTGGATTCATGCCTGCTGTAACATATTTTACACCTTCTCTAACTATAGCTTGTGCTAAAATTGTTGCAGTAGTTGTACCATCACCAGCTTCATCATTTGTTTTGCTAGCAACTTCTTTAACCATTTGAGCACCCATGTTCTCAAATTTATCTTCTAGATCAATTTCTTTTGCTACTGAAACACCATCTTTAGTTATTCTTGGAGCACCATAAGATTTGTCGATAACAACATTTCTTCCTTTAGGTCCCAATGTAACT
>JALRHB010000302.1 GCA_023253245.1 Polynucleobacter sp.
ACCCTCGACGGGGGAATCAACGGGGTCGGTTAAATCAGTGCTCATTGATGGACGTTAAGGTTTCACGGGGGGCCAGTCAAGAAGCCATTAGCGGCGTATCGCCTGTGTCGGTTGGGCCGATACAATACGGACATTCTATGACACGGTTTTGAAAACAATATGAGCGATACAACGACTTGGATGTGCCTGATTTGTGGCTGGATTTACGACGAGGCCGAGGGCGCGCCCGACCATGGCTTGGCCGCGGGCACCAAGTGGGCTGATGTCCCCATGAACTGGACTTGCCCAGAGTGTGGTGCTCGCAAAGAAGATTTTGAAATGGTGCAGATCTGAGCGGTCGACTCAGGTCGTCGCGCTCTTCTTGACCACTGCATAACGCGCCAAAGTGGTCGTCCGTGCCGTCGCGTGGTCGACGATCGGACGGGGGTAATTCACCCCCAACTTGACGCCCGCTGCCATGAGGTCAACTGGCGTCGCCAACCAAGGCGCATGGATGGCCTTGTCGGGTAGCGCGGCCAAGACCGGTAAATAGCGGCGGATGAAC
>JALRHB010000303.1 GCA_023253245.1 Polynucleobacter sp.
CGACATTAAAAGGACCTTTACCATGGACGACCAAAGCTCTGATCAAAGCTTTCTTTCTGGTGCTAATGCTACCTTCATAAATGATTTGTATAAAGAATGGAAAGAGAACCCCAACTCGGTTCCTAAAGAATGGGATTTATGGTTTAAGACTAATGCTGACGATAAGTTGTTAGACGAGGGACCTACTTGGGCTAAAAAAAATAGTAGAGTAATAGGGGCAATTGATACTGTAGAGAGTGTTAAAGCGGTCGCTCGAGGAATTGCTGGGAAAGGTAATTTATCAGCTGTAGATTTAAGAGCGGCAACAACAGACTCAATTAGGGCCATTATGCTTATTAGAGCATATAGAATAAATGGCCATCTTTTAGCGAATTTAGACCCACTTAACTTACAAAAACAGAATATCCATCCAGAATTAGATCCCAAAACTTATGGGTTTAATGATGATGACTGGGATAGACCTATATTTATTGATTATGTTCTGGGTATGGAGTCAGCCACATTAAGACAAATTATGGAAATAGTTAAAGAAACTTATTG
>JALRHB010000304.1 GCA_023253245.1 Polynucleobacter sp.
CTAAATATGAAAACTTCATAGATCGCATGTTCGGAATAAAGAATTCCACTGAACACACATGGCACTATTCAGTCGGTGAAAATCTGACAAATATCATTGGATTTATGATCGGTCAGAGTCTCCTTCAATCGGGATCGAACCGATGACCTCGCGATTAACAGTCGCACGCTCTAACCAACTGAGCTATGAAGGAATGGTCCTCTCTACCTGAATCGAACAGGTGACAAATGGAACTACAGTCCACTGCTCTACCAACTGAGCTAAGAGAGGAAAGCTCCCACCAAGATTCGAACTTGGGGTGGTGGATTCAAAGTCCACAGTGTTGACCAACTACACTATAGGAGCGTCTCTTCCAATCGGGATCGAACCGATGACCTACAGATTAACAGTCTGTCGCTCTAACCAACTGAGCTATGGAAGAATAATGCTGAGAGTGGGATTCGAACCCACGCGTGCGAAGCACAGGCGATCTTAAGTCGCACCCCTTAGACCTACTCGGGCATCTCAGCTCGCTTCTTGTCTAATTCAAGGTTTATT
>JALRHB010000305.1 GCA_023253245.1 Polynucleobacter sp.
AGAAATGTCAGCAAGCTATCCTGAATTGAATAGAGCCGAGTCGTTAATTAAAGAAACTTTAAAGATGGAGGAAGAGAAGTTTTTAGTTTTACTTGATAGAGGAATTAAAATTTTAAATGAAGAAATTTCTAAAATAGATAAAGTTTTACCTGGCGATGTAGCCTTTAAATTGTATGAGACCTATGGGTTCCCAATTGATTTAACTGAGGACATATTAAAATCAAAGTCTTTAAAATTTGATAAAGATAGATTTGGTGAGTTGATGCGAGAGAGCATTGAGCTTGCAAGAAAAAATTGGAAAGGTTCTGGTGACAGTGCAGTAGAAAAAATTTGGTTTGGAATTAAAGAAAAAATTGGACCAACAGAATTTCTTGGATATGAAAATGATCAAGCGCAAGGAATTATAAAATGTCTGTTAAAAAATCATAAAGAAGTTTCAGTCCTCAACAAAGATGATGAAGGTATGATCGTTTTAAATCAAACGCCATTTTATGCAGAGTCAGGAGGTCAAGTTGGAGATAAAGGAATTATTGTAAA
>JALRHB010000306.1:0-256 GCA_023253245.1 Polynucleobacter sp.
CAGCGGCGGTTGATGCCGCTGGCACACCAATACCGTTTGCCAACTCGGTGGCTTGCTCGGCGGTCAGGCCGGTTGCGGGGTCAACAAATACCTTGATGATTTTCTCGGGCGTCTTGTGCGCCACCTCTTCGATATCCATACCGCCTTCGCTGGAAGCCATGATGGCAACGCGTTGGCTGGCGCGGTCGGTGACCGCGGACACGTAATATTCTTTCTTGATATCGGCACCGTCTTCGATCAAGAGGCGGCGAACTTT
>JALRHB010000306.1:292-535 GCA_023253245.1 Polynucleobacter sp.
CCAGACAGGGCCGCCCAATTTTTGTGCGGCTTCAACCGCTTCTTGCACTGTAAAGGCAGGGATGCCGCGGGGAACTGGCACCTCGAATTGGCGCAGGATCTCTTTGCCTTGGTACTCGTGGATCTTCATGTCAGGGCTCTCAAAGTGGGGACAAATCACTTCCCTTTTATGGCAAAAACGGGGGCTACCCTGCTAGGCCAGTCAGAGGAAATTACCAAACGTAGACTGTATCATGTTGCAGTG
>JALRHB010000307.1 GCA_023253245.1 Polynucleobacter sp.
CACATCTCGACCTATGCGTCTTCTGCCGCCCTCTATGAGGTGGGCCACAACCACTTTTTCCGCGGTGCTGATCACCCCGGCGGCGGGGACCAAGTGTTCTACCAAGGTCACGCATCTCCGGGAATGTATGCCAGAGCATTCCTGGAAGGCAGACTCACCTCAGACCAGCTCGATGGTTTCCGTCAAGAAAAATCTCACCCCAGCGGAGGGCTGTCGTCTTATCCTCACCCTAGACTCATGCCCGAGTTCTGGCAGTTCCCGACAGTGTCGATGGGTCTTGGCCCGATCAATGCGATCTACCAGGCTCAACTGAACCGCTACCTTCACCACCGTGGCATCAAGGACACCAGTGCGCAACACGTCTGGGCGTTCTTGGGTGACGGCGAGATGGATGAGGTGGAAAGCCGGGGTGCGCTGCAACTCGCAGCAAACGATGACCTGGATAACCTGACGTTCGTCATCAACTGCAATCTGCAACGACTGGATGGTCCCGTTCGAGGAAACGGAAAGATCATCCAAGAGTTGGAAAG
>JALRHB010000308.1 GCA_023253245.1 Polynucleobacter sp.
CTCCAGTAAAAGAAGTTTCATCTGAACCTGAGTTTAATAAGAATTTATTAAGAAAAGTTGATGAACTAGAACTATCTGTTAGATCAATGAATTGCTTAAAAAATGACAACATAATTTATATTGGTGATTTAGTTCAAAAATCTGAGGGTGAAATGTTAAGAACACCAAATTTTGGTAGAAAATCTTTAAATGAGATTAAAGAAGTTCTAACTGGAATGTCTCTGTATTTAGGTATGGAAATACCTAACTGGCCACCAGATAATATTGCTGAAATGTCTAAAAAATTAGAGGAAGCAATTTAATGAGACACGGCTTAGCCAATAAAAAGTTAAATAGAACTTCTGAGCATAGAAAAGCTCTATTAAAGAATATGTTAAATTCTTTAATAAAATATGAACAGATTAAAACTACATTGCCAAAAGCAAAGTTTTTAAGACCTCAAGCTGACAAAATTATTACTCTAGGTAAAAAAGATACATTACAAACAACTAAGATGCTTGTGTCTCAATTGCAGGATATTAAATCAG
>JALRHB010000309.1 GCA_023253245.1 Polynucleobacter sp.
AGATATAAACCTAGCTGATTTTGGTCGAAAAGAAATTTCTTTAGCCGAAACAGAAATGCCGGGATTAATGGCGTTAAGAAGAGAATATGCAGGAAAACATCCTCTTAAAGGAGCAAATATTTTAGGCTGTTTGCATATGACTATTCAAACGGCTGTTCTAATTGAAACATTAGTTGATTTAGGTGCAAGTGTGAGATGGTCCTCTTGTAATATTTTTTCTACCCAAGATCATGCTGCTGCAGCTATCGCAAAAAAAGGTATACCTGTTTTTGCTTGGAAGGGTGAAACTGAAGAAGAGTATTGGTGGTGCATTAAACAAACAATCGAAGGAAACCCAGATTGGAAGCCAAATATGATTTTAGATGATGGTGGAGATCTTACAGCATTAATGCATAAAGATTATAAGGAACTATTAAAAGATATCAAAGGTGTTTCTGAAGAAACCACAACTGGAGTGT
Source organism: Polynucleobacter sp. (assembly GCA_023253245.1). Taxonomy (GTDB): domain Bacteria; phylum Pseudomonadota; class Gammaproteobacteria; order Burkholderiales; family Burkholderiaceae; genus Polynucleobacter. Next base: position 459 of record JALRHB010000309.1, read on the forward strand.
TAGCATTAAAAAAAATGGAGGCTAATAAAACTTTATTAATTCCAGCTATAAATGTTAATGACTCAGTT
>JALRHB010000030.1 GCA_023253245.1 Polynucleobacter sp.
TATCAAAGCTGTATTTGACATCAGCAGCCAAGATGGGGCTTCCATCAGAAAATTTTGCTTCAGGACGAATGCGAAAAACAACAGACCTTTTGTCTGGAGCCACCTGAATGTCTTGCGCAATGAGTCCATAAGCACTCGATACTTCATCGGCGCTACCAACAGCTAAAGATTCAAACATCAGCTGGGCAACACCAGGGGCAGCTACGCCACGCAATGTAAATGGGTTGAATTTGTCAAAACTGGTACGACGATCTGGATTTGGTAGGGTAATCGTCCCACCCCGGGGTGCATCGGGATTCACATAGTCAAAATGACTAAATCCATCAGCATATTTGGGCTTGCCATATTGGGCGATGCCCTGAGCTCCTTGGGCAGAATGCCCCGTAAGCCCAACTAAAATGGTCAAACAGCAAAAACTAGTGATGTTCCGGATAGAGGGTTGCATACTCATATATGCAACAATTGTAGATAGCAAACTACATTTGAAGCAAAGGACACATCATGGGCTTTCTCGCTGGCAAAAAAATTCTCATTACCGGCCTACTTTCTAATCGCTCTATTGCCTATGGCATTGCTAAGGCCTGCTACCGTGAAGGCGCTGAATTAGCCTTTACTTACGTCGGCGATCGTTTCAAAGATCGGATTGTTGATTTTGCAAAAGAATTCAATTCTGAGCTCATTTTTGACTGTGATGTGGGTAGCGACGAGCAAATCGCCGCCCTTTTTAAAGATCTAGCCAAATCTTGGCCCCAATTTGATGGCTTTGTTCACGCTATTGGATTTGCTCCGCGTGAGGCGATTGCCGGGGATTTCTTAGAGGGCCTCTCACGAGAGGGCTTCAAGATTGCACATGATATTTCTGCTTACAGCTTCCCTGCAATGGCCAAAGAAGCTTTGCCGATGTTGCGTGATAAATCCTCACTACTGACCTTAACCTATTTAGGCTCAATGAAAAATGTCCCGAACTACAACACCATGGGTCTAGCCAAAGCATCACTAGAAGCATCTGTTCGTTACCTGGCTGGTTCAGTTGGACCAAAAGGTATTCGCGCAAACGGCATCTCCGCCGGCCCAATTAAAACTCTCGCCGCTTCTGGGATTAAGGGCTTTGGCAAAATTTTAGAAGCGGTTGAACAAACCGCCCCCCTACGTCGTAATGTGACCATTGATGATGTGGGCAATACTGCCGCCTTCTTGCTATCCGATTTAGCCAATGGCATTACTGCGGAGATCATTTATGTTGACAATGGCTTTAGTCAAGTTATTGGTGGAATGGAAGAAGCTTGAAAATCCCATTAAGTGAGGCTCTCAAGTTTTGGGCCAAACTGGGTTTTATTAGTTTTGGTGGACCCGCAGGGCAAATAGCGGTTCTTCACCAAGAGTTAGTTGAGAAGCGCCGCTGGATTTCTGAGCGGCGTTTTTTACATGCTCTGAACTACTGCATGCTGCTACCAGGGCCAGAAGCTCAACAACTAGTTACCTATATTGGCTGGTTGATGCACAGCACCTGGGGCGGCATTTTGGCTGGCACGCTCTTTGTGCTGCCCTCGCTATTTATCTTGATTGGACTTTCTTGGGTCTACCTTGTTTATGGTCAAGTACCTTGGATTGCAGCGATCTTTTTTGGAATAAAACCGGCAGTAACCGCCATTGTTCTTTATGCTGCTGTTCGCATTGGAAGGCGCACTTTGCACAATCAAACACTGCAGATTATTGCGCTGTGTTCTTTTTTAGCCATCTTTGTTTTAAACCTTGCCTTTCCAGTCATCGTACTTTGTGCTGCAATTCTTGGCATGTGGGGTGGCAAGCGCTACCCTCAGTATTTCCAGCAATTTGCGGCTCACAATGAACAATCTGCATCTGACTATGGTCCGGCTATTATTGATGACCATACGCCCACTCCAGAACATGCTAGGTTCTCAAGTAAAAAAATGGTTCACCACAGCATGGTCGTTTTTCTCTTGTGGTCCCTACCTTTACTTGGACTGGTCTTGATTTTTGGTTGGAAGACCCTTTATCCGCAGATAGCCTGGTTCTTTACCAAGGCCGCCTTTTTAACCTTTGGCGGCGCTTATGCAGTGCTTCCTTATGTTTATCAGGGCACTGTTGATCAGTTTCATTGGCTTAGTGCCGGCCAAATGATGGACGGTCTCGCATTAGGCGAAACTACCCCAGGTCCTCTGATTATGGTGGTGGCATTTGTTGGTTATTTAGCCGGACACATTCAACATCTCATCGGCAACAGCAACCCTTTTTGGTTTGGCGCCTTAGGTGCTTGTATAGCTACTTGGTTTACTTTTCTCCCCTCGTTTTTTCTAGTGCTAGTTGGCGGTCCTGTGATTGAGTCCACCCACGGCAAACTCAGCTTTACCGCGCCACTTACTGCTATCTCAGCCGCTGTTGTGGGGGTGATTGCCAATCTTGGTCTATTTTTTGCTTATCATGTTTTTTTCCCATACGGATTAGGCAGCTCCATTTCTTGGCTCTCTATTGTGATTTGTGGATTTGCTGCGCTGGCGCTTTTTAAATTTCAAAAAGGAGTTCTTTCCGTTTTAGCCGGCTCGGCACTCGCTGGACTACTGATTTATCTCACCGGCAGTTTATTGAACTCATAGGCCGTTATCTCGGCTTGAAATTGGCATAATGGAAGTTATGCGAATCGAACCTAAAACCGTCACCCAACTTCAAGAGTGGCTCGGTAAAACCGAGACTTTTGAGGACACTGTCACAAGAGCCCCCATCAGAGCTTTATCGGCCACCTTAGATCGGATGGATCCTGAGCCAAGCAAAGGTAGTTTTTTGCCAGAACTTTGGCATTGGTTGTATTTTCTTCCGCATGCCCTGCAATCCGAAATTGGACCAGATGGTCACCCCAAGAGGGGTGGCTTCTTGCCCCCCGTACCCCTGCCTCGTCGCATGTGGGCTGGCAGTCGCATCAATTGGATTTCACCTTTAGCGGTTGGCGATGAGATTAAACGGGTTTCGAAAATAAAATCGGTAACACACAAAGCGGGTCGGACTGGCGATCTGATCTTTGTTTTGGTTAAGCATGAAATCTCCAATCAAAATGGTTTAGCCCTAATTGAAGAGCATGACATTGTGTATCGTGATGCTCCGGGGCCAGACGATAAGCCAGTTGCACCTACTGCCGCGCCTACTGATGCCAAGTGGAGTAAAACCATCAATCCAGATGATGTTTTACTGTTTCGGTATTCAGCCTTGACTTTTAATGGCCATCGCATTCATTACGATCGCAAATATGTCACCGAGGTAGAGGGTTACCCAGGTTTAATTGTGCATGGGCCACTCATTGCCACTCTCTTGGTTGACTTAGTGCGTCAAAGTATTCCTGGCTGCACCCTAAAAAGTTTTGAGTTCCGCGCTATCAGACCTACCTTCGACATCCATCCCTTTAAAGTCAACGCAAAACCTGACCTAGAGAAGGACCCTTCTGGAAAAACTATTTCTATTTGGGCGCAAGACCATGAGGGCTGGCTTACCATGCAAGCAACTGCAGTCTTAAATTAAAGTCACCAAACTCATGACGCACCCCTCTCAAGAATTAGCTCGTTTTGCCTCACAACTAAACATTGGTGAAATACCCAAAGAAGTTATTGATCGCAGTGAAGATTTGCTGGTTGATTGGTTTGGGTCTGCGATTGCGGGCAAGGGCTCACGTCCTGTTGAGATCATTACTCAATTTGTACAAAGCATGGGGGGCTTTAATGGTGCCAACCCCGGCACCGCAGAAATTCTCATTACACGCACTAGCTCCAGCCCATTTTTAGCAGCCTTAGCTAACGCTGCCGCATCTCATGTTGCAGAACAAGATGATGTTCATAACGGTTCTGTTTTTCATCCTGCAACAATTGTTTTTCCGGCAGCATTAGCTACTGCACAAACTATTGGCGCCTCTGGTGAGGATTTACTGCTTGCCTCAATAGTGGGATATGAGGTGGGCATTCGGGTCGGTGAATTTTTGGGTCGCTCGCACTACAAAACATTTCACACCACCGGTACCGCCGGAACACTCGCTGCTGCAGCTGCAGTTGGCCGCCTACTCAAACTGAATCCTTCACAAATGCTGCATGCTTTTGGCTCAGCGGGCACCCAATCTGCAGGCCTTTGGGAGTTCTTGCGTGATGCAGCTGACTCTAAGCAACTTCACACTGCGCATGCTTCTTCAACTGGTCTAATGTCAGCCTATCTTGCACAAGCAGGCTTTACAGGCGCCCAACATATTCTCGAAGGTAGGCAGGGTTTGGCAGCTGGAATGTCTACTGATGCTGACCCAAGCAAGCTGACGGACCGTCTTGGAACTCGCTGGGCTACAGCGGAAACAAGCTTTAAGTATCACGCCTCTTGTCGTCATACCCACCCTGCGGCCGATGCTCTTTTGCAAGTCATCATTGCAAATCAACTTTCACATCAGGACATCGCCAAAGTAGAAGCTCTAGTTCATCAAGGCGCTATTGATGTCCTTGGGCCAGTCACCAATCCTACAACAGTTCATCAGTCGAAGTTCTCTATGGGTACTGTATTGGCTCTCGTTGCTCACTATCAATTTGCTGGCCTACAAGAATTTGACCAACATTTTTATGATGATGAAATCTGCAATTTTCGAGATCGTGTAACGATGGTACTAGATCCTGAAGTGGACGAAGCCTATCCACAGCGCTGGATTGGAAAAGTCAGGGTGTATATGCGAGATGGGCGAGTTTACGAGGGAAGAGTTGATGAACCCAAGGGTGACCCTGGCAACACCTTAAGCAGAATAGAAATCACTGACAAAGCGATGCGCCTAGCAGCATATAGCAGTGGCGCCAGCCCTTCTGAAATGGCCGCTGCTATTGATCGATTATGGAATATCCGCCAGCAAAAAGTAATGGGTAATTTGATTTCTTAGGCATGATCTTCGCTACCTTCACCCCTACCCCGATAACCAACACCTTTCATGCAAAGTTCTTATGAACCCACTTAATACCGAAATCGGATTTAGTAGTTGTTTTTTATTTGTTCCAGCAACGCGCCCCGAGCGCTTCGTAAAAGCCTTAGATAGCGGAGCAGACGGCGTCATTCTTGATTTAGAGGACGCGGTTGCGGAAGAAGAAAAAGATCAGGCACGCGCAGCCATTCGAAATGCATGGCCAAACTTTAGCGCCGAACAAAAGAAACGTCTTGTCATTCGTTCCAATTCTCCTGGCAGTCATTTTTATGCGGCTGATTTAATCTTGGCTCAGGAGCTCGATATTGCCTGCTTACTTATTCCGAAAAGCGAATCACTAGATCAAATTAATGGTGCAGCACAAATTCTGCCAAATACTGCCATCATTCCCATGATCGAAACAGCGCTGGGGCTACACCATTTAGACGAGATTGCTAATTCTGAGCAAGTCTTGCGCCTTGCCTTAGGCAATCTGGATCTTCAAGTAGACCTAGGGATGACTTGTGATCCCCAAGAAACAGAACTGCAGACAGCGCGATTTCAGGTCGTGCTTGCCTCACGCCTAGCGCAGATTGCCCCTCCAATTGATGGGGTTACTCCTTCCACTGATGACATTGAACGGATTGCCGAGGATGCGCAGAAGGCAAAAAGAATGGGCTTCGGGGGTAAGCTTTGCATCCACCCAAAACAAGTTGGTTTAGTCAAGGCAGCCTTCATGCCAACAGCAGAAGAGCTGTCCTGGGCAGAACGAGTGATTGCGGCTGACAAAGCGTCTAAGGGTGGCGCTGTCAAACTCGATGGGCGCATGATCGATCGGCCTGTAGTTCTTCTAGCCCAAAGAACTCTAGCGATTGCTGGTAAACCCTAGGAGCGTTCACTTTGAGTAGTGGCAAAATTAGCAAGCTTTATTCATAAACGGAGACTTACATGAAATTGAAGAAAACTTTGTTAGCTAGCGTAGGAATGCTTTTCCTTGCTGGCGGCCTCATATCTAATCAAGCCATGGCTGCCGATGAGCCATACCCAACTAAGCCAGTTTCCCTAATTGTTCCATTTTCAGCTGGTGGACCTACAGATACTGTTGCTCGCTTATTAGCGGTGCCAATGGGGAAGGCTCTTGGACAAACGGTTGTTGTTGAAAACGTTACCGGCGCTGGTGGCACTATTGCAGCCACTAAAGTAGCGCGCGCTAAACCCGATGGCTATACCTTATTTATCTATCACATTGGTATGGCAACTGCACCAGCACTTTATGACAAGCTCCCATATGATCCATTGGAAAGCTTTGAATATATCGGTCAAGTCGTTGATGTGCCAATGGTGCTCTTAGGTAAAAAAGATTTGCCTGCCAACAACTTTAAAGAGCTCGAGGCTTACATTAAAGCTAATGGCTCAAAAGTCACTATGGCAAACGCTGGTCCAGGAGCCGTATCTCAACTTTGTGGCTTGTTATTCCAAAGCCGTTTGGGTGTTAAGTTAACCAATATTCCATACAAAGGTACTGGCCCAGCCCTGACCGATCTTTTAGGTGGTCAAGTTGATTTGCTCTGCGATCAAACCACCCAAACTGTTGGATACATTAAAGCAGACAAGGTTAAAACATATGGCGTAACTACACCAAAGCGCTTGCCAAGCTTGCCTAACATTCCTACTTTGGATGAGCAAGGCTTAAAAGGCTTTGACGTCAAAGTTTGGCATGGAATTTATGCACCTAAAGGCACTCCTCCAGCAGTTATTGCCAAAGTAAACGCTGCATTGAAAGCTGCATTGAAAGATCCAGAAATCAAGAAACGCCTTGATGAGTCCAGCATCGATATCGTTTCCATGGATAAAGTCACCTCTAAGTCTTTGAAAGACCAAGTTGATTCAGAACTCAATAAATGGGGTCCATTGATTCGCAAATCAAAGATTTCTGATTAATGCTTTAACAGCAATTTATTGCAAACAAAAGGCCAGCTTCCTGCTGGCCTTTTTATTGTCCACCTCAAATAGTCCACCTCATCTTCAAAAGCAATACTCAACCAGCCCTAAAGAGATATCCCGACTGTAACTTCTCGCGACGTTTTCTATGGAAGTAATGAAAGATGGAATAGATAGCCCAGACCGCTAAAAACGGATCGAGAATGTAATCCCATAAATTAGTCGACTCATGCCAATGGAATGACCATGCGATGATTGCTAAAGACATAAGCCAAACCCCCTTAACCCAGCCGACAAGCCCACATATAAGAGCAAAGACCACTACAGCAATTAATAGACCGAGTGTTCCGTAACCCCAAGCATATGGATCAAACATTCCATAACCCAAAGCCAGAGGATAAAAAGCTAGCGCAACCATAGTAATCACTACATTAAAACCCAGTGGGGTTTTGGGATTCTGGGGCACAAGAGTGCTCCACAACATGAGCATGGTCACGATACTCAACTCTCCAGTTACCCCTCTCACATACGCAGATAAAGGCAACTCTAAGGACAAGCCGACTGGCCAATAAAATAGATTAGCCAACAACAATAGAAGTGCAATGCGAACAACTAATAGAAATTCTGTCTGCAAGAAGCGTTGCGCCAAATAGATTAATACGACAGCGCAAGTAATCGACATTTCTACCAATGCAATTTGCTGCAGATATTGACTCATGGCTGCTCATCCTTGACTCGATTCATCTCCTGACTAAACCACGAAGCCGGGAAATAGATATGCCGAATTCTTTTCCTATCCCAGGTATATGCCAAGTGAGCATCATCACCCTGCACTGTAATTAAATAGGGATAAGAGTATTCACGACGCCGATCATTGGCAAGCGCTTCATCATCCTCTAAGACGTGAATTACGCGCCAATCAGAACTACCGGGCTTCTGCATCACCATTACTAAGCGAGAACGCCCCACTTCAATATTATTGAGAACCATTAAGCGTACACCATTACTTAAAGTCAAGGCAGCAATAGCAGCATTAGGGTTAGGAATTTCAAGATCATTGCCAATATTCCATGTTTGACCTGCATCCTTTGTGAGGCTTACGGGAATTTGCTTTATTTGTGATCCAGAACGAGTTTGACGAAAAAATGCACGCGCCTCTTGTTCGTTGTCTACAAAAACTACCGGCTGAATAGCGCCCCTACCAGAACTCATACGACGCTTATCAATAATTTGACTATCTTGTATACGCAACAATTCACCAAATCGTCCAATCCACTCATGATAGGCCGGTAAACCCAAGCGACCATCAGAAAATTGCACTGCGGGAGACTTCACCAATGTACTCAGATTAATAAGTGGAGATGTAATTAATCGTTGAGGCTTGCTCCAAGTTAAACCTTCATCATCAGAAATCACCGAAGAGATTGAGCTCCCAGCCCATCCGCCAATTGACACTGTGACAAAAAATAATTGCAAACGACCGTCAGCCATTCTGGCAGGAACAGGATTACCTAGTTTTGCGATGTAACGCGATAAACCTTTTTCAGCACTCACTCTACTCATCACTTCGGTAGCTGCACTCCATCTCGCTGCCTGTGGATCAAATACGGACGTGTTAATCACCACATCAGGCGCACCTTCTCTACTACCCGCAAACCAAAATGCTCTGACGGCGCCGTCTTTTAATGCAATCAAAGAAGCAGCATGAACAGATGGTGCGTTGGTATCGGGTAGCCAATCTGCTTGCAAATTATTTGGGGTAGGCTTTGTGAAAGCCAATGCTTTGCCAGACTTGGAAGAATGCAGTATTTGAGCCTCATCTACAGACTCCTCTAGAGGAGCAACCATTGCAATGGGCTCAGGAGAGGCAAACGGCGCCCATGCTGGGCGACTATCAATATGTAAATAACCCAATACTGCCGCTAGCAATAAAACGCAAAGTGCAATGACCCGATTCATCGACAGGCATCCTTACCCTCTTGGGGCAGCGAAAGAATGGCCGGGGTAGAAATTAAATACTCATTCACAAAAAGATATTCTCCAATCTGACCCCTGAGTATCGCCTTAATTTCTGCTTCGGAGTGTCGCGCGCGCATTTCCATTCGCTTACCAAGGATTTTGCAAGACTCACACAAAATGGGGTCAACACCGATAGGCGCCTGAACTGCAACCAAGGGAAAGCGATTTGTGAGCATCTTAATCTCACCAGCATCTTTCGCTACATAACCATGCAACTTAGCTCTTGGCAAGAGGAGTCGGTACTCCTCATCCTTTGCGCGGTAGTCGCAAGGAACCCAAACATCTTGAGCCTCAAGGGCTTGGATTGCGCCTTTGTCATAGCGCCCCAAAGGGCCCTCTAAGGGGGAGAGGCTGCTATTGAGAGCGCAGTAGCATAGAAAGCATCCTACTAAAGCAATCATTTTGGTTTGCGTTCTGCAAAACAAACCAAGCAATATCAATACTAATGAGGCGCCCATTAATATCCAATGGAGGTATGAATAATCCCATAAACCTGGCTGCCCCAGAAAGTTGGAAAGCTGCAAATTAGAACCTACCCAGATAAGAACTACCAGAACTATCAACTGCAACAAGATGGCAAAGCGAAAGCCCCACAAAGGCAAACGTTCCCAGTAAAGCGCAATCAATGCAGCAAAAGCAGGCATGACTGGCAAAAGATAGCGCCCCGATCTTTGGCTAGGCAAACTAAAAACAATGAAGAAAGCGAATATCAACAGTAAAAGCAAACTCTCTTCAAATGACAAGAAACGACGCTGGCGCCAACATTGAATCGATGCAGCAATCAAGACGAGCGTAAAAAAGCCAGCATTAGATACTGTCGCAATCATTAGCATCCAGATGCTGTCTTTACCCCAGACCAAATCCTGCAAGTAATGTGTACTGCGTGCATCAAACTTACCCGCATTCTCACCTACTACAAATTCTCTCCAGATCTCCTGTGGAAATGGATCCAAAACAAACCATATAGAAAAAACACCCAAGGCTAACAAGCCAACCACCAAGACTTTATAGGCATCATGGATGAGAAATTTAGGAATACTCCATGCTTGCCAACGCCAGTAAAACAAACTTAAGGCAAAGCAAGCAGGCACAACATAGGCAAACGACTTAGCAAGCAAAGCCATGCCTATGGAAAGACCTGCTAGAGCCGGAAATAAGAACTTGGCACTAAAGGCTTCTTTACCCCAGTAAAGTAGGGCAAAAAACGGTAGGCTCATCCAAAAGACTTCGGGCGGATCCGTCAAAAAAGGTCTGCCGTAGCGATAGGTGGCAAAAAAAGAGAGCCAAACCAAAGTCGCTAAAAGACCAGTTTTTCGATTGCCACTAAAACGGGATACCGCTAAAAATAAGAAAAAGGCAGTTAACCCGGTGTAAATCAGACTTGGCCAACGTAAGGCAAATAAGGTCCACTCACTACCCCAGGCTGTGCTAGCAATACCTTCCCAAAAAACTAGCGGTGGCTTGGTATTTTTGATTCCGTCCATTTCAGACTGCAAGGGTAGCCATGCCCCTGACTCAGCCGTCATCCGAACAATGTGCATATAGGGATACTCGTCCCCATTTTTAGGGGCAAACCGGCTATCTAAAGCGTATAAATAGGTAAAGATTCCCAATAAGAGAATCACTATCGCGCTACGGTAACTAAAAGAAGTTCGCATGACGATAGTTTATAGGTCTCAGTAGCTTAAACCTAGATCTAGGCCTAAACCTCGATGAAAAGATCTAAGCATATTGCCAATCAATCTAAGTAAAAACACCGATCTTACTTTGATCTGTTTAATATAGAGTTAATAAGTATCACCCCCTAACAGTTGCATGCTAGATGGAGAAGATTCCTATGCGAATGAAGTACTTAAAACCGATTCTTATGACGGGTGCCTTTATTGGCATCAGCCAGTGGAGCGCAGTTTCTTTTGCACAAAACGCGGATGCCACCAAACTCTATAACCGCAGCTTAGCAGCCACTTGCGCTAACTGCCATGGTACTGATGGCAAGGGAGTTCCTGAAGGCGGAATGCCCCTGATTAACAATCTTTCTAGCCAAGAGATGCTGAAAAAGTTGATGGATTACAAATCCGGTGCGCTCGAGGGAACCATCATGCCCCAGCTAGCCAAAGGCTATACCGATGAACAACTTAAAACTATTGCCAACCAACTTGGCAAAAAACAATAAGGAGGCAGCATGGATCGTCGACACTTTATAAGTCACAGCGCTGCAGCAATTGGTTTATTAGCCGGTCTATCAGGACAAACGAGAGCGGCCAATTTACAAAAAGCAGAAATTTTAGTGATTGGTGGTGGTTATGGAGGCGCAACAGCTGCCAAGTATTTGCGCCTGTTTTCAAACAACACGGCTCGGGTGACTCTCATTGAACCCAATCCATCATTTATTTCGTGCCCCCTCTCAAACCTAGTGGTTGGTGGATCGCGCAATCTGGCAGAGATCACTTCCTCTTATGACAATCTAAGCAAACGTCATGGCGTCAAGATTATTAAAGACAGTGTTGTAAGCATTGACCCCACTCAAAAAACTGTCAAGCTCGCCTCTGGAAAAACACTGCCATACGACAAAGCGGTAGTCTCTCCTGGCATAAGCTTAAACATGAATAGCATCGAAGGTCTTGCTCAGGCTAATAAAGATGGCGTTACCTTGCAAGCTTGGAAAGCGGGTCCAGAAACAGTTGCACTTCATAAACAATTAGCAGCGATGCGTGAGGGCGGTACATTTGCTATCAGCATCCCAGAAGCTCCTTATCGCTGCCCTCCCGGACCTTATGAGCGCGCCTGTCAAGTTGCCAATTATTTAAAACAACATAATCCAAAGGGTAAAGTTTTAATTCTGGATGCCAACCAAAACATTACCTCTAAGGGAGGTTTATTTAGAAAGGTCTGGGCAGAACAATATCCTGGAATTATTGAATACTTACCCAAACATAACGTTGTCGGCGTCGATGCTAAAACTAAGACCATCAAACTAGAAGTTCAGGATGACATTAAGGCTGATGTTCTCAATTTACTACCTCAAATGTCTGCAGGTGAAATCGCCGTCAAATCTGGCCTAGCAAACTCTAACGGTCGCTGGGTTAATGTGAATTTCTTAAACTTTGAATCGACTGCCCAAAAAGATATTCACGTTCTTGGAGATTCAATTCAGATTGCACCAACGATGCCTAAGTCAGGACATATGGCCAATCAGCATGCTAAGGTTGCTGCAGCAGCGATCGTTGCCGAACTGAGCGGTTGGGAAGTCAACCCAAATCCAGTAGTAACGAATACCTGCTATAGCTTTGTCAATAGCAGAGATGTGGTTCACGTTGCTAGCGTGCATCAATATGACGCCGAGAAGAAAACCTTCCTACCGGTTAAAGGGGCTGGTGGCCTATCTCCAGGACCAACGGCGCTAGAAGGTGTCTACGCTTGGGGTTGGGCCCACAATATCTGGGCCGATAGTCTCGGATAAGAAAACGAGCTCGCTGTCAT
>JALRHB010000310.1 GCA_023253245.1 Polynucleobacter sp.
CGTCGATGTCATCGACGTGGGCATGGTCACCACGCCGATGTTGTATTTCGCAGCACACACCCTGTGCGAAAGCGGCATTCAAGTGACAGGTAGTCACAACCCCAAGGACTACAACGGCTTCAAAATGGTCTTGGGTGGCCGTGCCATCTATGGCGATGAAATCCAAGCCTTGCGCCGCAGCATGAACCAAGGCGTTGCGTTGGCGCAGGTGCAAGGCGCGTACAAGGCGTTGGACGTAACCGATGCTTACCGTGAACGGATCGTCCAAGACGTTGAGCTGGCGCGCCCCCTCAAGTTGGTGGTGGATGCGGGCAATGGGGTCGCGGGCGCAACGGCACCGGCATTGTTGCGTGCCTTGGGGTGTGAGGTGACCGAGCTGTTTTGCGAGGTGGACGGCAACTTTCCCAATCACCATCCTGACCCCAGCAAACCTGAGAATTTGCAAGATTTGATTCGCGCTTTGGCAGAGTCTGACGCTGAACTGGGCTTAGCCTTTGATGGTGACGGAGACCGCTTGGGTGTGAT
>JALRHB010000311.1:0-276 GCA_023253245.1 Polynucleobacter sp.
ATGACGCCTTTCTAGACAGCAGGTGGGCTGAGCGTTGGCGAGCGGCGCTGGTGCCATGCTAAAATCATGGGCTCAGCAGAAATCCGTCTGTTGATATTCATTTAGAGAAATCTAGAGGTAACCTATGTACGCGGTCATAAAAACCGGTGGTAAGCAGTATCGTGTTGCTACCGGCGAAAAAATTAAAGTAGAACAGATCGCTGCGGAAGTGGGTCAAGAGATTGTGATTGATCAAGTCTTAGCTGTCGGCAACGGTAGCGACTTGAAAATCGGCAC
>JALRHB010000311.1:286-525 GCA_023253245.1 Polynucleobacter sp.
GTCGTGGCGACAAGGTGCGCATTTTCAAGATGCGTCGCCGTAAGCACTACCAGAAGCGCCAAGGCCATCGTCAAAATTACACAGAGCTGGCTATCGGCTCCATTACTGCTTAAGGAGTTGATCCACCATGGCACAGAAAAAAGGCGGCGGCTCAACGCGCAACGGACGTGACTCAAACCCCAAGATGTTGGGTGTTAAGGCGTTTGGTGGCGAGTTGGTAACAGCTGGTTCAATCATCG
>JALRHB010000312.1:0-244 GCA_023253245.1 Polynucleobacter sp.
ACTAAAATTGTAGCTTCATAGGGAGATAATTTAAATTCATCGATAAATCTCTTTTTTTTATCATCAGGAAGTTCTGGAATATCAGATTTAATGTTGTCTATAAATTCATCTGAAACTTCTAAAGGTAACAAATCTGGATCAGGAAAATATCTATAATCATGAGCATCTTCTTTTGATCTCATAGATCTAGTTTCATTCTTTTTAGTATCAAATAATCTTGTTTCTTGATCAATTGATTTACATT
>JALRHB010000312.1:254-525 GCA_023253245.1 Polynucleobacter sp.
CTTGTCTATTAGCTTCATACTCTATAGCCATCTGCATAAATTTAATTGAATTTACATTCTTTATCTCACATCTTGTTCCATAATCTTTAGATTTTATCGGTCTAACAGATACATTAACATCTGCTCTTAGAGATCCTTCTTGCATATTTCCATCACAAGTTCCTAAATATCTCATAATTGATCTTAATTTTTTAATATATGCACTTACTTCATCTGGTGATCTTAAATCTGGTTTACTGACAATTTCCATTAAGGCAACACCAGATCTGTT
>JALRHB010000313.1 GCA_023253245.1 Polynucleobacter sp.
CGGGTGGTCGTGCCGGGTGAGCGCGAAGCCGACGCGGTACTGATTGCCGTCGATACCGCTGACACGGTGACGCCTTTCCAATTCACATTGCTGCGGGCTGAGAAACAACCCTGAGCGGGATTTGAATCTGCTTTCGACAATTTGAGTGGGCAGGCCGGGCCATGGATGTCATAAGCCGTATGGCAAATCACGCGGAGATCACCCTGAAAGTCGGAGCGCCTCGCCAACGCGGCAAGCGCTGGCCCCGCACAGGATGCGCCCCATTCGACCGCAAGGTGCAGGGCATCGCCGGACTGCGTTGTAAACGATCTGTCTGGAAGGGCTTGAAGGCTGGCGCGGCTGGCTGGAATCGAACCAGCGACCCTTGGCTTCGGAGGCCAATACTCTATCCACTGAGCTACAGCCGCGCGGTCTGGGTACTTCGGAAGACGGGCAAGGATACCGGGTTTCGGTCGGGCAGTCCATGAAGCGACAGACCGCACAGGGTCAAATTGTGGCGCTTCGTCTATAATCACGGCC
>JALRHB010000314.1 GCA_023253245.1 Polynucleobacter sp.
GGGCTATCCGATTGCACAGGCTGTGATGATGATGATTCCCGAGCCTTGGGAGCAGCACGAGCAAATGGACAAGCGCCGTCGCGCGTTTTACGAATACCACGCCGCGATGATGGAGCCATGGGATGGTCCTGCATCGATCGTGTTTACGGACGGCCGCCAGATTGGTGCGACCCTGGATCGCAACGGTTTGCGTCCTTCACGCTACTGCATCACTGATGACGACATGGTCATCATGGGTTCTGAGCAGGGTGTTTTACCCATTCCAGAAGCTCGGATCGTGAGCAAGTGGCGCCTGCAACCCGGCAAGATGTTCTTGATCGACCTCGAACAAGGTCGCATGATCAATGACGAAGAGTTAAAGGCTGGCCTCGCCAACGCAAAGCCCTACACGCAGTGGATTGAAAACCTGCGCTACAAGCTTGAGCAAGTCGAAGGGGGGCCCGTCGAGCGCGAGGTACCCACCAATCTGCTGGACCAGCAGCAAGCGTTTGGCTACTCACAAGAAGACAT
>JALRHB010000315.1 GCA_023253245.1 Polynucleobacter sp.
TAAAAGAAGGTGACTTAGTAAAAGCAAACGATATTATTTTCTTTGCAAATGGTAATGCTAGAGAAATACTCAGCGTTGAGCGTTGCGCACTCAACTTTCTGCAAACATTGTCGGCCACCGCCACAGCCACTAGAAAATATGTGGATGCTATTCAAAACACCAACGCCAGAATCATGGACACTCGCAAAACATTGCCTGGCCTGAGAATTGCACAAAAATATGCCGTCAGTGTCGGCGGCGGGCTCAACCAAAGACTTGGGCTGTATGACGGAATTTTGATTAAAGAAAATCATATTGCTGCCGCGGGGAGCATTGCTAATACACTTAAAGAAGCCTCGAAAATTGCAACCCCCTTGAATCTAAGCATCCAAATCGAAGTTGAGACGCTAGCTGAATTAGAAGAAGCACTCAAGGCAGGGGCCAAACTCGTCCTGCTTGATAACTTCGACATTGCTATGCTCAAGGCAGCCGTAAAGATTAATGCAAAACGCTCGATTTTAGAGGCTTCC
>JALRHB010000316.1 GCA_023253245.1 Polynucleobacter sp.
AAGATCCTTTTTGATTGGCAAAACATAACTAAACTGCTTACAAAAAATACTATTTGTCTAAAAATTGCTTTCCCATGATTTTCTGTGCTTACCTTTAAATGGCTTTGTTGCACAAACATTCAAAAGCTAAACTTCTTCCAAGTTATCTAAATTTAAGTGGCAACTTGGGTGTGAGGTCGACCTAAATCTGTAAATTTATTTAATACGGCCACACGTGCATGAATCTCATTGACTTGGCTTTGAAAGTTTCTCGCACGGAGTTTATCGCCTAATAATTTGATGCAATGCATCTTGGTTTCTATCAGACTTCTGCGATGATAGCCTGACCAATTTTTCCATATTGTTCTTCCTAAACGTTTAACTGTTCGAAGTAATTCATTTCGCTCTAGCGAGCTGGTCTTTGTATCTTTCCAAGGTTTCGCATTTTTTCTTGGCGGAATCACCGCATGTGCTTGTCGGTCTGCAATTACTTGACGGCATTGCTTGGTGTCATAAGCCCCATCAGTAT
>JALRHB010000317.1 GCA_023253245.1 Polynucleobacter sp.
GAAAAAATTAAAAATATTAATAATGAAATTAAAACATCTGCCAAAAATTTATTTGAAGAAATTAAAAAAAAAGAGAATTTACCACTAAAAGAAAGTTCATTTAAATCACGATTTGAAGTAAACAAATTATTTTCTCAATCTGCTATTCAACAAATTTTTCAAAAAAAATTAAGAAGCTCTTAATTAAATCAGAAAATTTAACTAAAAAAAACTCATTATTACAAATTAATTTAGCATTAAATTATGGCTCCAGAGAAGAAATACTGAGTTCTGTTAAAAAAATTGTTAAAAAAAAAACTTCAATTAATGATAAAAATTTATCAGACAATCTTTATACCAAAAATATACCTGACCCAGATATATTAATTAGAACAGGTAATACAAATAGATTAAGTAATTTTTTATTATGGCAATTAGCATATACAGAAATCTTTTTTTTAAAAAAGCTATGGCCTGATTTTAACAATAAAGATTTAATAAATATAATTAAGAAATTTCAAACTATA
>JALRHB010000318.1 GCA_023253245.1 Polynucleobacter sp.
GTTCTGATTCTTTGATCATTGGACGTGGTGATAACTGGGTAGGACGAGCGGTTTTATCTGGTGTGCAAAATTCAACAGATATTTATGCATTCTTTCAGGCTGAGTATCCAAAAGCAGGGTGGACCACTGTGAGTGCCATCAAAGCAAAAACAAGTATCTTGGTTTTTACTAAGGGTGATCGTACTTCTACAGTGGAGCTCAATGATGGTTCGTTTACGGGACCTAAAACACTCATCACGATTACCGCATCTCCTAAGAATGCAAATGTGGTAGCCCCAAAAAAATAGACTACCGAATATTCATGCGGTATTTAATGGCGCAATAAAAAAAGACCTCTTCAAGAGGTCTTTTTCTTTAGCCACTAGAGCTTATAAGCCTTCAGCCCTGATAAGGCCTACGGCCTGTCCCTCAATTGCAAAGTTCGGTTGACGGCTATCAACCACAATATTTTTGAAGTCAGGATTTTCAGCTTGTAGTTCAATCACCATGCCGTTGGCTGTTTTC
>JALRHB010000319.1 GCA_023253245.1 Polynucleobacter sp.
TATTGCTCTAGGCTCATAGTCATACCTGGGATCAGTCGCTGCTGGTGCAGGCTTGATCATGTTGGTGCCGACGGCGAGACTCGAACTCGCACAGCTTTCGCCACTACCCCCTCAAGATAGCGTGTCTACCAATTTCACCACGTCGGCATTTGTATGGGTTTGCGGCGCTTCTGAGGCTTCGTGAAGCATCCGCAAAAACCCTAGGAGTTTACCTCGAATTCGCCCTTGAAATCGAGTGAGCCGCCAGATTTTATCTGGCTGTAAGCCCCATCAAATGGGACTTTCGCGATCATGATACCCCCATGGGTACCACAATCACGCGGTTGAGGCCTCAGTTTGTTGGGATCGCGTCTTTGCCTGTGACCGGCGCGGCAGGAACCTTGACCGTTTCCAACACACTGCCAGCCGCTGGGGCAGGCTTTTGATAACCGACATAAGACAGAAACAACGTCGTTCCCAAGAACACCGCTGCCAACACAGCTGTGGTGCGCGACAAGAAGTTC
>JALRHB010000031.1:0-234 GCA_023253245.1 Polynucleobacter sp.
AATATCAGCACCAGTTGGGTTGTGACAGCATGCATGCAAGAGGACAGTTGTGTGCTTTGGAAAAGACTCTAGAGATTTCACCATTCCAGCAAAATCAACACCACGTGTTTTGCCATCAAAGTAGGCGTACTCTAGTACCTCAAAGCCAGCGGCCTCAAAAATACCTCGATGGTTTTCCCAAGTGGGATTGCTAATGGCGCAAGGTGCGTTTAAGTTCAAGCGCTTAATAAAGTC
>JALRHB010000031.1:244-12087 GCA_023253245.1 Polynucleobacter sp.
GCTCCTGTGCCACCCAAACATTCAGCAGTGACTACGCGACCATCCTTAATGAGGGCAGAGTCAGAGCCAAAAAGTAGGTTTTGAACCGCACTGTTGTAGGGGTTAGGTCCTTCAATAGGAATGTAGCTACGAGGAGATTGCTTTGCAACAACAGCTTCTTCAGCCTTAATTACCGCTTTTAAGAGAGGAACCTTCCCTTCATCGGTGTAATAAACGCCCACCCCAAGATTTACCTTATCGGCACGTTGATCGGCGACATAGGCCTCGGTAAGGCCAAAAATAGGGTCTTTAGGGGCTAGCTGGACAGAATTAAAGAGGTTCATTGGGTATCTAGAGGATGCGAGATGAGATCAAAAGGGGTTATTTGGTAAGTAATTAGCATTTAGTGGCTATTTTTCATGCTCTGACAAGCTATTTTCCAATAAAAACGGCAAAATCATCGTTTGTACAAAATTCACTGTGAACAAAAGCCACAGGTGGAATGATAGCTGAGATGCCCCTTAAGTCGCCTAAAACTTCACCAAATTCGCCTGTTTACCAAGGTCAAAAAACCCCAGTGGCTGATCCATTGGGCGAAGCGGGCCATGACCTGGATCCAGCCAAGTTTGTCTCGTTTCCAAATTCACCATATCAGCTCTATCAACCCTTTCCGCCAGCTGGAGATCAGCCGGCCGCAATCGATGCCTTGGTGGCTGGAATTGAGGATGGACTGACTTTTCAGACCTTATTGGGTGTTACAGGCTCTGGCAAGACCTTCACGATGGCTAATGTCATTGCTAGAACGGGTCGTCCAGCCATCGTTTTTGCTCCCAATAAGACTCTAGCTGCACAGTTATATAGCGAATTTAGGGAGTTTTTTCCCAAAAACGCGGTGGAGTACTTCGTCAGTTACTACGACTATTACCAGCCAGAGGCTTATGTTCCCCAAAGGGATTTATTTATCGAAAAAGATTCCTCGATTAACGAGCACATTGAGCAGATGCGTCTATCAGCTACCAAGAGTCTATTAGAGCGTCGGGATGTCATTATTGTTGCCACTGTTTCCGCAATCTACGGTATTGGCAACCCAGGGGACTATCACAGCATGGTGATGACTTTGCGTCCTGGCGACAAGATGAGTCAACGCGATATTTTAATGCGGTTAATTGCGATGCAGTATGAGCGCAATGAAACAGATTTTAAGCGCGGTGTGTTTCGAGTGCGCGGGGATACGATTGATATTTTTCCGGCTGAGCATAATGAACTGGCGGTGCGGGTTGAATTGTTTGATGATGTGATTGAAAGTTTGCAATTTTTTGATCCGCTCACTGGAAGAGTGCGTCAAAAGATTCCAAGGTTTACTGTCTATCCTAGCTCACACTATGTAACACCGCGCGATACAGTGCTTAAGGCTATTGAAACGATCAAAGCTGAATTGCGTATTCGATTAGATGAATTTATAAAAGAGGGTAAATTGGTAGAAGCACAGCGCCTAGAACAGCGGACGCGCTTTGATCTTGAAATGCTTAATGAATTGGGTTTTTGCAAAGGTATTGAAAACTACTCTCGCCATCTCTCTGGTGCTATGCCTGGTGAGGCCCCGCCTACCTTGGTAGATTATTTGCCTAATGATGCCTTGATGTTTTTAGATGAGAGCCATGTTTTGATTGGCCAACTGAGTGCGATGTACAACGGGGATAAATCTCGTAAACATACGCTAGTGGAATTTGGTTTTCGTTTGCCGTCTGCTATGGATAATCGGCCGCTCAAGTTTGCTGAGTTTGAAACCAAAATGCGTCAAACCATTTTTGTCTCGGCAACGCCTGCTGATTATGAGGATGCTCATACAGGTCAAGTGGTGGAGCAGGTTGCGCGACCAACAGGTTTAGTTGATCCAGAAATTGAAGTCTTGCCAGCAAGCTCACAAGTTGATGATTTACTCAGTCAAATTCATGAGCGTGTCAAAGAGGGGGAGCGCGTTTTAGTTACTGTACTGACTAAGCGGATGGCGGAGCAACTAACTGATTATTTATCTGATAACGGGGTCAAGGTGCGTTATGTGCACTCTGATATTGATACGGTTGAACGGGTTGAAATTCTTCGTGATCTGCGATTAGGCGTTTTTGACGTTTTGGTGGGCATCAATTTGTTGCGTGAGGGCTTAGATATTCCTGAGGTTTCCCTGGTGGCTATTCTGGATGCTGATAAAGAAGGTTTCTTGCGGTCTGAGCGTAGCTTGATTCAGACTATTGGCAGGGCCGCGCGTAATGTGCGAGGCAAAGCAATTTTGTATGCTGATCGCATCACGGATTCTATGAGGCGCGCCATGGGTGAAACGGAGCGTCGCCGAAGCAAGCAAATTGCTTTCAATAAAGCTAACCGCATTGAACCTCGTGGTGTCCAAAAGCGCATTAAAGACATTATTGACGGTGTCTACGATGTCAAAGAGAAGCGTTCTGAGCTTCAAGTTGAACAGGAGCGAGCTCGCTACGAGGACATGAGTGAGAGGCAATTGGCAGCTGAAATCAAGTTGTTGGAGAAGCAAATGAACTCTGAAGCCAAGAATTTAGAGTTCGAGAAGGCGGCAGCAACACGCGATCGTCTCACTAAGGTCAAAGAAATGGCTTTTGGTGCACGGTCTCGGGATGCGGTGTAGGGGTAAAAGCGGCTTAGAGGCCCCGCAAGTACTTAATCCCTTGGTTTTTTGGGATAATTCCCGAGCAGAATAGTTGGGTATATGGTAAAGTTGAGTGGAATGGTCAGGTATTACCCACCCGACTGTTAGCTGTCCATAACAATCCATTACCAAGGTGACATATGAGACTTACCACTAAAGGTCGTTTTGCAGTAACTGCCATGATTGATTTAGCCCTACGTGAAACGCATGGCCCAGTAACTTTGGCTGGAATTAGCCAAAGGCAAAAGATTTCTCTTTCCTATCTCGAGCAGTTG
Organism: Polynucleobacter sp.; assembly: GCA_023253245.1. Lineage (GTDB taxonomy): Bacteria > Pseudomonadota > Gammaproteobacteria > Burkholderiales > Burkholderiaceae > Polynucleobacter. The sequence goes on from JALRHB010000031.1 coordinate 3,176, forward strand.
TTCGGAAAATTACGCCGCTTTAATATCGTTGAGAGTACTCGCGGGCCTGGAGGCGGCTATACCTTAGCGCGTAAGTCCAATGAAATCAGTGTAGCGGATATTATCGTCGCAGTTGATGAGCCAATAGATGCTACTCAATGTGGTGGTAAGGGCAATTGCCATGCTGATGAAGATAATCATGGTCGTTGTATGACCCATGATCTTTGGACGAATTTGAACGCGAAGATGGTCGAGTATTTAAGCTCTGTCTCACTTCGCGACCTTGTTCAGCAACAAGAAGGGAGGGGAGTTGTATTGCACGACTTGCGCCCTAAAAAAATAAGGTCTGATGTTATTAAGGCGGATAAAACTGCAGAAGTAGTTGCTGCTAAAAAAGAAGTGATTGCAAAGCGTCCGCTAGTAAATTCTGTTTTTAATTTAGCACAGCAGAATTAATTGAGTTTGATAACCAATACCAACATTTAATAAGTTAATCATGAACGCACCACAAGAAATACCTCAACAACCGGTTCCCATGTTTAGTCCTAAGCATTTTCCAGTGTATATGGACTACTCGGCTACTACTCCTATTGACCCTAGGGTGGTCGACAAAATGTTGCCTTATCTGCGTGAACAATTTGGTAATGCGGCATCGCGCAGTCACGCCTATGGGTGGGCTGCTGAGGAGGCTGTTGAGTGGGCCCGTTCGGAGGTGGCTCAGCTTGTTCATGCTGACCCTAGAGAAATTATCTTTACTAGTGGCGCAACTGAAAGTATTAATCTGGCGCTAAAAGGTGCTGCTCATTTTTATAAAGACCGTGGCAATCACATCATCACTGTGAAAACTGAGCACAAGGCTACATTAGACACTTGCCGAGAGCTTGAGCGTGAGGGTTTTGAGGTAACGTATTTAGATGTATTGCCTAATGGCCTCATTGATTATGAGCAGTTAGAAGCTGCAATGAAGCCTGGCACGATATTAGCTTCTGTAATGTATGTAAATAATGAAATTGGGGTTGTTCAAGACATCCCTCGCATTGGAGAGCTATGTCGTTCACGTGGAGTGATTTTCCATGTGGATGCCGCTCAAGCAACCGGTAAGGTTGAAATTGATCTTGAGAAAATTAAAGTGGATCTCATGAGTTTTTCTGCGCACAAAACTTATGGCCCCAAGGGCATCGGGGCATTGTTTGTGCGTCGTAAGCCACGCATTCGTATTGAGGCACAAATTCATGGTGGTGGACATGAGCGCGGGATGCGCTCAGGCACTCTCGCCGTTCATCAAATTGTAGGGATGGGTGAAGCCTTTCGTATTGCACGCCTTGAAATGGCTGACGAGAGCAAACGTATTCGTGTTCTGCGCGATCGATTGCTAGCTGGTTTAAAGGATATCGAAGAGGTGTATGTTAACGGTGATATGGATCATCGTGTTCCGCATAACCTCAACATTAGCTTTAATTATGTTGAGGGTGAGTCTATGCTGATGGCTTTGAAAGATTTGGCAATTTCTTCTGGTTCGGCTTGTACTTCGGCATCTCTAGAGCCTTCTTATGTATTGCGTGCTCTAGGTCGTAACGACGAGTTAGCCCATAGTTCTATTCGTTTTACTTTAGGTCGCTTTACGACTGAAGAAGAAGTCGATTTCACGATTAAGTTGGTGAAAGAGAAAATCGCTAAATTACGTGAGCTTTCACCTTTATGGGAAATGTTTAAAGATGGTATTGATCTCAATACCATTCAGTGGGCTGCACATTAATTCACTTAAAAAATATTTAAGCAACATTACAGAAATAACGAGGAAATATCATGGCATATAGCGATAAAGTAATTGACCATTATGAAAACCCCCGCAACGTTGGTTCTTTTGCGAAGGGGGATGATCAAGTTGGTACCGGCATGGTTGGTGCTCCAGCTTGTGGCGATGTAATGAAGTTGCAAATTCGTGTTAACGATCAGGGCATTATTGAAGATGCTAAGTTCAAAACATACGGCTGTGGATCTGCGATCGCCTCCTCTTCTTTGGTTACTGAATGGGTTAAAGGTAAAACATTAGATCAGGCCTTGGAGATTAAGAATTCTTTGATTGCTGAGGAATTGGCCTTGCCTCCAGTGAAGATTCACTGTTCGATTTTGGCCGAAGATGCTATCAAGGCGGCAGTTGCTGACTACAAAGAGAAGCATCCTGCCAAGTAAGTAATCAAAGTAAATATCAAAAAATTAGACAGGTTATTTATGGCAATTACTCTTACTGATAAAGCGGCAAAGCATGTGCAGCGCAATTTGGATAAGCGTGGCAAAGGGTGTGGCTTGCGTTTGGGAGTTAGAACTACAGGCTGTTCTGGACTTGCTTACCAGCTTGAGTACGTAGATGAGGCCGCACCAGAAGATACGATGTTCGAGTCAAATGGGATTAAAGTGTTTGTCGATCCAAAAAGCTTGGCATATTTAGATGGCACCGAGTTGGATTTTGTACGTGAAGGTTTAAACGAGGGCTTTAAGTTCCAAAACCCCAACGTAAAAGATGAGTGTGGTTGTGGCGAATCATTCCGCGTCTAATAATTATTTTGATTTCTTTGGTCTGAAGCAGCAATTCAATTTAGATTTGTCTGCCTTAGATCAGGCTTACTTAGCGATTCAAAAAGAAGTGCATCCTGATCGACATGCGCGGGGCAGTGATAGCGAGCAAAGAATTGCTATGCAAATGGCGACGTTCGCTAATGCCGCCTTTCAGACCCTAAAAAATCCTATTCAGCGTGGTCTTTATATTTGCAAACTTCATGGAGTTGACGCAAAGTTAGAAACCAATACCGCTATGCCAGCAGCCTTTCTGATGAGGCAAATGGAGTGGCGTGAGAGTCTTGATGAGCAGGGGGATGATTTGATGGCCTTAGAAGCTCTATCTAAAGAAGTTGAGGAATCAAGGGGGAGTACGCTGGTCGAGCTTACTCAAGCGATTGATGGGGCTAAGAATTATGAACGTGCGGCTGAGTTGCTAAGGGGCTTGTTATTTGTTGACAAGTTTGCACAAGAACTCGACGATGCTATAGCCAGCTTGGTATAGCTTTACACTCAAACTATTATGGCGCTTTTACAAATCTCTGAACCTGGCAAATCACTTGCCCCGCATCAACGCCGAATAGCAGTTGGTATTGATCTAGGAACTACTAATTCATTGGTAGCTTTAGTGCGAGATGCTCTGCCAAAAGTGCTTCCTGATGCACATGGTCGCGAGTTACTTCCTTCAGTAGTGAGATATCTGCCTGATGGTAGGACTCAAGCAGGTTTCGAGGCGATAGAGAGTATCGTTTCTGACCCTAAAAATACTGTAGTGTCAGTTAAACGTTTCATGGGGCGCGGTCTCGTTGATGTCGAGCATATTGAGAGCACGCCCTATGATTTTGTGGATGAGCCCGGAATGCTCAAAATTCGCACGATAGCGGGGGATAAAAGTCCCATTGAGGTATCTGCGGAAATTTTGGCGCGTTTACGCCAACTGGCCGAAGATTCAGTAAATGATGATATTGTCGGCGCAGTGATTACCGTACCAGCTTATTTTGATGATGCCCAACGCCAGGCCACTAAAGATGCTGCCAAGCTAGCAGGAATTGAGGTGTTACGTTTGCTTAATGAGCCAACGGCTGCTGCGATTGCCTATGGTTTAGATAATGCCTCAGAGGGCATCTATGCGGTTTATGACTTAGGTGGCGGAACTTTTGACATCTCTATTTTGCGTATGAGCAGAGGAGTGTTTGAGGTTTTATCTACTGGCGGAGATTCTGCATTGGGAGGTGATGATTTTGATCATCGACTCTACTGCTGGGTAATTGAGCAAGCGAAATTACCTCCGCTTTCCGTAGGTGATCATCGTAAGCTACTGCTAGCTTGCAAACATGCCAAAGAGCAATTGAGTCACAATCCATTGGCCCGTGTCCATGAAACCTTATCTGATGGCACTGTTGTCAATGTTGGCGTTAGTCAGGCCCAGTTCTTTGAGATGACCCAGAATCTGATTAACAAAACTCTGTTGGCAGTCAAAAAGGCATTACGTGATGCGGGTCTTAAAGCTGATGAAGTGAAAGGTGTTGTCATGGTTGGCGGGGCAACCCGTATGCCTCACGTGCAACGCGCGGTGGGCGAGCTCTTTAATACCAAGCCTTTAAATAACTTAAATCCTGATCAGGTGGTGGCCTTGGGGGCTGCTATGCAAGCTGACTTACTGGCGGGTAATCAAGGTAAAGATGATGAGTGGTTGTTGCTCGATGTGATCCCGCTATCACTAGGTATTGAAACCATGGGCGGATTGGTCGAAAAAATTATTCCGCGCAACACCCCGATCCCCGTCGCGCGTGCGCAAGATTTCACGACATTTAAAGATGGTCAAACGGCGCTAGCTATTCAGGTGGTGCAGGGGGAGCGTGAGTTAGCGCAAGATTGCCGCTCATTGGGTAAGTTTGAGTTAAGAGGCATTCCACCAATGGCGGCTGGCGCGGCGCGGATTCGGGTGACATTTCAAGTAGATGCGGACGGATTGCTTTCCGTAAGTGCGCTGGAGCAGGGTTCGGGCATCCATGCTTCTATTGATATCAAACCCTCGTATGGGTTAACTGATGCCGAGATTACGCGAATGTTGCAAGATGGTTTTGCTTCTGCAAAAGTTGATCTTTTATCCAGATCCTTGCGTGAAGAGCAGGTCAATGCCCAGCGTTTATTAGATGCTGTGCAAACAGCTCTAGATTCTGATCGTGATTTATTGGACGCACAAGAGCAAGCAGCAGTAGATCAAGAAATGGCCACTCTCAAAAGAATCTTAGAAGAAGAATCCGATAGCTCCGTATTGAGAAAGGCGGTAGATCATGCGGCTAAGGCTACCGATGATTTTGCTCAAAAGCGGATGAACTCTAGTATTCAGAAGGCTTTAGCAGGTAAAAGTGTTACAGAGATTTAAAGCACCAGAAATCGTATTTCCTTATTAGATAGAAATAAATCATGACCCAGATTGTTGTACTACCGCATAGCGAATACTGCCCAGAAGGTGCTGTTGTAGAGGTTGCACCTGGCACTTCTATTTGTGAGGCTCTATTAGAAAACGATATTCCAATTGAGCATGCATGCGATATGGTTTGCGCATGTACTACTTGCCACGTTATCGTAAAAGAGGGCTATCAGAGTCTGAATCCCCCCGATGAAAATGAGGAGGATTTGCTTGATCGCGCATGGGGCCTTAGTCCCCAATCTAGGTTATCTTGTCAGGCCATAGTTGCTCGCGAGGACTTGGTGATCGAAATACCAAAATACTCTATTAATCACGCAAAAGAGAATCACTAGTTCAGTGAATTTTTGCTGACGAGGTATATTCTGTTTATGAAGATTCGATCTACAGTTTGGTGTTTTGTTGGGGGAGTAGTTTTGCTAGGCGCCTGCTCTAACAATAACAATCCCTATGACCAGGCTTATGCCTATCCCATGAGTTATACCCAAAGCGGTGCTTATGCTAGCTCCCCACAGCTCATTTCTTCTGAGCAACTTCAGTCGCTGGTTTCTCCGATAGCGCTGTACCCAGATTCATTGTTGTCTTTGATGCTGCTAGCTTCCACTTATCCCTTAGAAATTGCTGAGGCATATAACTGGCGCAGAAACAATGGAAGTCTAACGGGAGCAGCTCTTCAAAATGCTTTACAAACTCAATCTTGGAACGATAGTGTTAAATCGCTTGTTTCCTTTCCGCAAGCATTTGACATGATGGGAAATAAATTGCAGTGGACCCAGAACTTGGGAAATGCTTATAAGCTACAGCCGGCCGATACGATGAAGGCAATACAGGCGTTACGAAAGCGCGCTGTACAAGTTGGGACCCTAAAATCGAATCAACAAATTACTGTGAGTACCGATGCGAGCTCAAATATTGTGATTGGACCTGCTACTAGTCAGATCGTCTATATACCAAGCTATAACCCAACCGTTGTTTACGGAGCTTGGCCATACCCTGATTACCCACCATATCCAGCTTATAACCCTGCTTGGGGAATGATGTCATTTGGTTTGGGATTGGCTGTGGGCGATGCGTTCTGGTCAACGCCAAGTTGGTCTAATGGAACCATCAACGTCAATAACAATGGAAGTAATTCCTCGGGTAGATCGAGTCGTGGGCTAATTGGCCCGAGTAGCATTCAGAATCAGCAACGTCTTTTAAATGATTGGAGAAACAACGCTACTCCTCAGGATAGGCAGGCAGCAAGAGCTGCTGGTCAGCGAGCCGATGCTGATTTTCAAAAAAATGCCACCCCCGAAGAGCGTACCCAAGCTGATCGTCTAAACCAAGAGGCGCGTAATGATTACCAGCGTGATCGTTACAACCAAAATGCTTACAGAGAAGCTGCACAGGAAAATGCTCTTCGTGAACAAGCACGCTTTGATCGTATGAATGATGAGCGTTTTGGTGGTCGCGGTGGTTTTGGTGGTGGCCGCATGGGTGGATTTAGGCGCTAATTTAGAGAATACAAATGAATCTTTTTCGAATTGCTGTATTGGTATTGACTGCGCTACTGATATTTCAGTCTAAAGTTTTTGCGCAAACTAATTTACCTAAAAATGATGCATCAACTAAAGCATTGGTTGAGTTATGCCAGAATGCAAATGATGTTGATGCGCAAAATTTTTGCTTTGGTTTTGGTGAGGGTGTTTATCAATCCTATCTTGCCACCCGTAACCCCAAAATCAAGCCTAATATTTGTTTTTCTGCGGGGGCGGGAACTAGGGAGACCATTCTTCAAGAGTTCTTGAGTTGGAATCAGCGTAATCCGCAGTTCAATCAAGAGCGTGCGGCCAAGACTTTAGTGCGGTTTTTTGAGGCTCGGTACCCCTGCAAATAGGAATAGGACATCATTTCTTTGGTATGCACCAATGTGGAGCATGGCGCACTCAAACGAAGCAACTGATCTTTGTTGGTAGCACTGAGAGGAATACTATGAACTTGTTGTTCATTCTTTAGGTAGTACCTCCATAGTATTTCTTTTGACCACCCTACGGGGTGGTTTTTCTTTATGTGTAATTTGCTCTAAGAAGTACTTTTTAATTTCTTGTGTGATGTTTTGCCGTAAATGTTTACGACGCTCAAGTAGGCCAACTTTGCGGTAAATGGTTCTCCCAGGAAGCTCTGAAATGTTGAGCTGTCGATCCTTCTCCCAGGCAATATTGGCTAATTTGGGAACAATGGAGTACCCAAGACCTTGTCGAACCAATTCAATAATAGCTTCAACTGAATTTAATTCCATCCCCTCTTTAATACTTAGTTTGCTTGCGCGAATTGTTTGATCTACTAGGTGTCCTGTCCAAGTATTTCTTTCAAAACGAATAAATGGCAATGCATTACTTAGATCCTTAGTTGTAACGCCAGCTTTCAATTTAGTAGCTGGGTAAATCAAAATCATGGGCTCTGTGTAGAGTTCGGTCCATTGCACATTCTGGGGTAGGGCATATGGGGATTCAGTGACGATTGCTGCATCCAGAACACCCTCAATCACTTGATCTAGAAAATTACTAGATAAACCTGCGATCAGTTTGATTTCTAAGTTGGGATAATTTTTCTTCAATTGATTTAGGGTGATTCCGAAGGCCCCCATGAGGGTCGAGACTAAGGCGCCCAAAACAATTGTTCCACTCAAATCTGACTTAAAGTTAGACCCCAGACTTTCATAGCGTGCAACAATTTCTTGTATCGGCTCAATTAATGCTTTTCCTTGGTGATTTAGTGTCAGCGATCGCTTGGTTCTATCAAAGAGCTCAACGCCTAGCTCAGATTCCAGTTGTTGTAGCTGCTGGCCAGCAGCGGCAGCAGTTAGTCCAATCTCTCGAGCGGCTGCAGCAACGCTCTTGTGGCGTGTGATGGCAAGAAAATTTTTGAGTACCTTGATACTAGACATTTTTATATAAAAAAAATTTTTATCTCAAGAAAAATTATATTCGATTTATTTTTTACGGTGTATAGATATAATGACCTCATGTCAAATGCAGAGTTAAAGGTAAAAGTCTGGAGGGGTACTCAAGAGGGGGAGTTTGTGGAGTACCTTGTGCCTCGCAATCCAAACCAAACGGTTTTGGATGTGGTGACCTATATTCAAAGACAATTGGATCCCACTTTGAGCTATCGCTTCGCTTGTAGGGTTGGTATGTGTGGTTCCTGTGCTATGGCAGTGAATGGTGTTGCAAGGTGGACTTGTCGCACGCACGTATCCCAGATTGTCGAGGGTGATTCTTTGGAGATTGCTCCCTTAAATAATTTGCCTGTCATCAAAGATCTCGCTACTGATATGCGTGAGTTTTTTAATAAGTGGAAGGGAGCCGTAGGTTATTTTAAGGGTAATAAAACCCGCCATGATGACTTTGCCAAGGTTGAACCAGAATCAACAGAGCGCCAGCTAGCCAATGCTGGAATTGAGTGTATTGGTTGTGGTGTTTGCTACGCTTCATGTGAAGTAGTAGAGAGTCGGCCAAACTATCTTGGTCCCGCTGCGCTTAACCGAGCTTGGACATTAACGAATGATGTTCGTGATATCCAGCAGCTTGAGCGACTTAGAGCAGTTGCTGGAGACGCTGGTTGCCATGCTTGTCATACTCAGGGTTCCTGTACTGAGCGTTGCCCTAAAAAGATAGAGCCAACTGCTGGTATCGCTGGGTTGAAAAAATTGGTTGCCAGGGCAGCAGTGCGGGGTAGTAAGTGGGGCAAATTATGAGTCGAGCCATTTTGCAGGCCAAGCTTTGGTATGCCCAAAGAATAAGCGCAATGGTTTTAGGTATTTGTGTGGCTATTCACCTGGTGATAATCTTTTACGCCATTCGGGGTGGACTCACTGCAGAAGAAATTCTGGGTCGCACTCAAGGCAACATTGCTTTTGCCATTTTTTACGAAATATTTGTATTGGCCTGTTTTGTTCATG